>NZ_JBHZAG010000010.1:0-40069 GCF_042754125.1 Amycolatopsis sp. NPDC059235 | reverse complement strand
TGTTTTTTGGTTTGGTTTTTATCGCCCCCCTGCGCTCCCCCCCCCCGGGTTGTTATTTTTTTTGTTCCCCCCAACCACCCCCCCCCCCTTTTTTTTTTATTTTCGCCAGTGATAATAAAACACCCACGACTACGCCGGTCGATCCCGTCGGGGATTCCAGGCTCTTCGCCGGGACGACACCTCAGAACTCCCGAGAGCTCGGCTCAGCCGCCCACGTACGACGGAGGCGCGTCCCAGCGAGCCTGGAGTGCTCCAGGGAACTTGTGCGGAGATAACTCGCGCGACTGCCGTCAGGAACCCTGGAGAAACCCCTCCTCAGCACGCTGATCAGCAGGTCAGCAAAACGCCGATAATGTACATTATGTCAAGTAAGCGACTTGGCGCGCTGCCCCGTCCGCCAAGACCGGTCACCACACCAGCGGACCGTCGATGTCGGAATACGTTCCGGTGGGCCCGTCCGTCCCCACCTGGGCCATCCGGACGATGATCTCCGCACCGACCTCAACCGGCTGTCCGCCGCGGCGGTCGTTGATGTCGGTGCTCGTGTAGCCAGGTTCGACGGCGTTGATCCGGATCTCCGGGAACGCCTTCGCGTACTGCACGGTCACCATGTTCACCGCGGCCTTCGACGCCGGGTACGCCACGCCGCGGTACGCGTGCTGATGCGTCGTCTCGTCCGTCATCCTGCCCAGCGACCCCAGCGCACTGCTGACGTTGACCACCACCGGCGCGGACGAACGTCGCAGGAGCGGCAGAAACGCGTGAAGCACCCGCACGACGCCGAAGACGTTGGTCTCGAACGTTTCCCGCATCAGATCGGCAGTCACCTCCGGTGCGCCGACCGGTTCCCCGTCGCTCCGCAGTTCGACGGCGATGCCCGCGTTGTTGACGAGGACGTCCAGTCCCCCGTCAGCCTCGACGGTTTTGGCCGCGGCGAGGACCGACGCCTCGTCGGTGACGTCGAGCTGAACGGTTCGCGCGCCGAGTTCCTCCGCGGCCCGTCGGCCTCGGGCGGCGTCGCGCGCGCCGAGGTAGACGGTGTGTCCGGCGGCAACCAGGCGGCGGGCGGTTTCGTAGCCGAGTCCTTTGGTGGCACCGGTAATGAGCGTTGTGGTCATGGCCGCGAAGGTAGGTGCTGGAGTGCGGACCAGGTCAAGAATCGGTGGCAGAATGGGTGCATGCCGCTGCCTCGGCCGACGACGCACGACTGGTCCCGTGATCACGATCCTGAGCACCTGCGGCTGATCCGCGAGAGCCCGGATCGGTACGCGCCGACCGGAGTGTGTCACCTGATTCTGGAGGTGCTCGCTTACGCCGCGGACGAGGCCGAGGATCGGGGCGCGGGCCGGGCGGTCGTCGAATTTCACCCGGACGGTTCGGTTTCGGTCTCGGACGACGGTCGCGGAACGCAGATGGCGGTCGGCGACGACGGGCGGCCGGTGCGGAAGCCGGTGATGGCGACGAAAGACTTCCGGTACTTCGATTCTCCGCCTGCCGCTCCCCTCCCGAACGGGCATCCGCGGTACGGGATGTCGGTGGTCTCGGCGCTGAGCGAGTGGCTGGTGCACACGAATCGCCGTGCGGAGGGCGCGTGGACGCAGCGGTATCGCCACGGCGTCCCGGCGGACGATCTCGTTGCGGTGCCGGCGGATGGCACTACCGGGACGACCGTTCGATTCCTTCCCGCTGCCGGCCTCAAAGCCGGCGTCTCCGCCGAGTCGCTGCGGCCGTTGGCAGAGCGGTTGAGCGGGGTGCTGGCGGTCGAGGTCTAGTCCACTCCCCTGGGCGGTCCTTGGCTGATGCGGCGCAGGGTGGGTTCGAGGCGGTCGAGGTCGCTGGTGGTGATCAGCTGCCGTTCGTCCCACCAGGTCGCGCCGGCCTCGGCGAGCGGGGCGATCAGGTCGCGGGCCCGGGCCGGGTCGCCTGGGGTGCGGCCGCCGACGACGAATTCGAACTGCTCCCCCGCGCCGTGTTTTCGGGCGTAGGAAACGACATCGCGGACGTCTTCCGCTGCCGGGACGACGCCGTGCGTGGCATTTTTGAACAGCGGTGCGATGCCGTCCCATCGTGCGGCGCGGCGGACCGGCCTGCGGTTGGGCCACACGGCGGCCAGCCAGACCGGCGGGCGCGGCTGCTGGACCGTGGCAGGCAGGAGGGTGACGTCGCGGACTTGGTAGTGCTTGCCGTCGTGGTTGACGGGGCTGCCGGACCAGTATCGGTCGAGCAGGCCGAGGCTTTCGTCGAGATGTTCGGCCAGGACGACCGGGTCGGTGGGTTCGCCGAAGCTGCCGAATTCGTCCTCGATCGGTCCGCCGAGGCCGGCGCCGAAGATGACGCGTCCGCCGCTGAGCGCGTCGAGGGTGGCGACCTGGCGGGCGAGGTGCTCGGGACGGCGGCGGGGCACGGCGGTGACCAGGGTGCCGATCTTGAGCGTGGAGGTCGCGAGCGCGGCCGCGGTCAGCAGCATCCAGGGGTCGCCGAAGGGCTGGCCGCGGCGGGTGTCCTTGTCGTGGACGACGTGGTCCCAGAGGAACAGCGCGTCCCAGCCTTCTTGTTCGGCGGCTGCCGCCACTCTCGCCACGGTCCGGGCGTCGGCGAAATCGCCGAAGTTCGGGATGTTGATCGAGAAGCGCATACGAGGCATGGTCCCGGCGAGCGGGCTGGTGCGGCAAGCGATTATGCGCTGGTGCCCGCTTCCTCCGAGGTGCGCGCCGCGTCGTGTTTGGCCCGTGCCACCGTGCTGATCGCGACGAGCGCGACGATCCCCACGACGCCCGCGAAGGTGATCGCCGACGGGCTGAGCCGCGCGTCGGGCAGCTGCAGGAAGAACGCGAACAGCGGCGAGAGCGTGAGCAGGACCGACGCGGTGATCGGCTCGGTGTGTTTGATGCCGACCTGCAGCAGGTACAGCGGCACCGCGACGCCGACGACCGCGATCACCAGGGACGGGAGGAATGCCGTCCCTACGCCGGGATGGTCGTTGAGCGCGACCAGCGTCCAGGTCACGGCGAGCATCAGGAAGAACCGCACCGCCAGCACCGATTGCGGTTTCAGGTTCGCCTCGCTGAGCCGTTTGGAGTAGATCACGTTCGTCACCGAGCCCAGTCCGGTGAGGAGGGTGAGCGCGATGCCGATCGCGGTGTCCGCGGCAGACTGTTCGCCCACCGCGCTGTGCCCGGTGAACGATCCCCAGACCAGCATCGCGATCATCACGCCGATGAACAGCGAGACGACGACCTCGGTGCGCAGCACTTTCGTCCCCGGCCGCAGCACGGGGCCGACCAGCACGGTCAGCAGCGGGCCGAGCGCGAGCCCCACCACGTTCACGATCGCCGGTTCGAGGAATTTCAGCGCGTACAGCATCGACAGCCACGTCACGGCGGTCGTCACGTTGATCATGATCACGTCGTAGCGGTGGTCCCGCAGCGGTCGCAGCGCTGCCGCCGGGCCGCGCCTGATCATGTCGCCGCCGAGGAAGAACACGGCGGCGAGCGTGAACGAGATGGCCGCGACCGTCGCGGGGTCGTGTGCTTGAAGCTGGTTGCCGGCGAAGACGTCGAGCGCGGCGGTGAGGAACGCGAAGCCGGTCAGGGGCACGAGGCCCTGAGCTAGCCGAGTTCGGGGAGTTTCGGGCACGGCAGGGTCCCCCAGGGTTGCGAAGCAGTCGTCGGATGCGGTCAAGGGAAGTGTCCAGGGCCTGACAAGCCGATAAGAGAAGCGACCGTTGACGCAAGTTGTGAATCGGTGGTTCACTTCTTGCCGTGGCCTACCGCAGAACGCCCAAGGTCCAGGAGCGTCTCGATGCGCTCCGGGACAGCATCCTCGACGCCACTGTGCGGCAGCTGGCCGAGCACGGCTATTCGGGCTGCTCGGTAGCCGCCGTCGCCGAGCGGGCGGGCGTTGCCGTGGGCACGGTGTACCGGCACTTCCCCACCAAGGCCGACCTGGTCGTGCGTGTCTTCCGGCAGGTCGTCTCGCGCGAGGTCGAGGCGGTGCGCTCGGCGGCGGCCGGACCGGCCGATCCCGTGGCCCGCGTCGTGGCCGTGTTCGAGACGTTCGCGGTGCGGGCGTTGAAAGCCCCGCGGCTGGCGTATGCGCTGCTGGCGGAGCCGGTGGACGCGGTGATCGACGCGGAGCGGCTCGAGTTCCGGCGGGTCTTCCGGGACGTCGTGGCTGAGCATGTCGCCGAAGGCGTACGGACCGGGGTGTTGCCCGCGCAGGACGCCGCGGTGAGCGCGGCGGCGTTGGTCGGCGCCGCGGCGGAAGTCTTGATCGGCCCGCTGACCAGCGGCGGGTCGGCGGAGGTCAGCGAGTTGAGCACGTTCGTCGTGCGGTCACTGGGAGGTTCGGATGCCCGCAACGCATGAGGTCGTCAATCAGGTTCCGCCGCTGGAGCACGACGTCGCCGCCGATCCGGCGCTGGCGGAGGCGGTCGGGCGCACCGAGGCGTCGTGGGTCGTCGGCGAGCTGCACGAGCTGGGGCGGCTGGCGGGCAGCGAGCAGGTGCAGGAGTGGAGCCGGCTGGTCAACGAGAACGAGCCGGTGCTGCGCACGCACGACCGGTTCGGCCACCGGATCGACGAGGTCGAGTTCCACCCGCATTGGCACGACCTGATGAACGTCGCGGTGTCGCACGGGCTGCAGGGCGCGCCGTGGCGGGACGAGCGGCCGGGGGCGCACGCTGCGCGCGCGGCGAAGTTCTATGTCTGGAGCCAGTCCGAGGCCGGGCACACCTGCCCGATTTCCATGACGTACGCGGCGGTTCCGGCGTTGCGTGCCAATCCTGAGCTGACCGAGAAGTACGAGCCGCTGCTGGCATCGACCGAGTACGACTTCGGGTTGCGCGAGCCGAGCACGAAACGCGGCCTGATCGCGGGCATGTCGATGACCGAGAAGCAGGGCGGTTCGGACGTCCGGGCGAACACCACCGCGGCGCGGCCTGCGGGCGACGGCAGCTATCGGCTGGTCGGGCACAAGTGGTTCACGAGCGCGCCGATGTCGGACATGTTCCTCACGCTCGCGCAGGCCCCCGGCGGGCTGTCGTGCTTCCTGCTCCCCCGCGTGCTTCCGGACGGAAGCCGGAACCCGATCCGGTTGCAGCGCTTGAAGGACAAGCTCGGCAACCGGTCGAACGCGTCGTCGGAGATCGAGTACGACGACGCGGTGGGCTGGCTCGTCGGCGAGGAGGGCCGCGGGGTCCGCACGATCATCGAGATGGTCAACAACACCCGGCTCGACTGCGCGCTCGGCAGTTCGTCGGGCATGCGGCTGGGCGCGGTCCGCGCGGTGCATCACGCGACGCACCGACACGCGTTCGGCAAGGCGCTCGTGGATCAGCCGCTGATGGCGAATGTGCTGGCAGACCTGGTGATCGAGGCGGAAGCGGCGGTGGCGGCGTCGATGCGGCTCGCGGCGGCGGGCGACCGGCGCGACGACGAGCAGGAGCAGGCGTTCCGCCGCCTCGGGCTCGCGGTGACCAAGTACTGGGTGTGCAAACGTGCGCCGATGCACGCGGCCGAGGCGCTGGAATGCTTTGGCGGCAACGGGTATGTCGAGGAATCGGGCATGCCGCGGCTGTACCGCGAGGCTCCGCTGATGTCCATCTGGGAGGGCTCGGGCAACGTCGCCGCGCTCGACGCGTTGCGCGCGATGGGACGGCAGCCGGAGTCGGTGGCGGCGTTCTTCGCCGAGGTCGAACAGGCCGCGGGCGGGGACGCGCGCCTCGACGACGCGGTCGACCGGCTCAAGAAGGATCTGTCCGATGTGGACGATCTGGAATTCAGGGCCCGCCGGGTAGTCGAGTCGATGGCGTTGGTGCTGCAGGGTTCGCTGCTCGTGCGGCACGCGCCGCGCGCGGTGGCGGACGCGTTCTGCGGCACGCGGTTCGGCGGCGACTGGGGCCTGGCTTTCGGCACTTTGCCCGCTGGAACCGACACTTCCGCGATCATCGCCCGCGCCCGCGTCTAGTCCGCGTGTTTCGCCGGACAGGGCGCGGCGGCGCGGGCTACTGTCCCTGCCCGTGACCGAACCTGTTTACGTAACCGAGACGCGGACCGCGTACGACACTGTCGCCGAGTCGTACGCCGAAATGCTGAAGGATTTCCTCGAGTCGAGCACGTGGGACCGGACGATGCTCGGCGCGTTCGCGGAGCTGACCGGCGAGGGCCCGGTGGGCGATCTGGGCTGCGGACCCGGCCGTCTCACCGGGTACGTCGCTTCGCTGGGGCTGGACGTTTTCGGCGTCGACCTCTCCCCCGCGATGATCGAGGTCGCCCGCCGGACGCATCCGCACCTGCGCTTCGAGGTCGGCTCCCTGGCCGCGCTCGACCTCGCCGACGGCTCGCTCGCCGGGGCGCTCGCGTGGTATTCGCTGATCCACACGCCGCCGGAGGAGCTTCCGGTGGTAGCCAAGGAACTCGCGCGGGTGCTGCGGCCCGGCGGCTGGCTGTTGACCGCGTTCCAGGTGGGCGAAAACCATCGCCGCCGCATCGAGAACGCCTACGGGCACGACATCGCGGCCGACGCGTACCGGCTCGACCCGGACTTCGTCGCGCAGTTGCTCGCCGACGCCGGGTTCGTGGTGGACGCGCGTCTGGTGCGGGAGCCGGGACCGAGCTTCGAAGCGACTCAGCAGGCGTACTTGATGGCCCGGAAGGAGGGCTGAGGAAAGTCCACTGGGGACGGAAGGGGGCAGGGACTTCTCCCTGTCCCCTTCAACATATAGCGCACCCCGGGGCTTGCGGCAAGGCCCGGGTGGTGCTCCACAATCGTCCGCCGGAGCCGCTGCCTGCGGAAAGACCGCGGGCGGAAACCGGCTCCGGTACAGGGGACGAGAAGTTCATGACGGACGTGATCGTGGTGGGGGCCGGGCCGGCGGGCGTGATGCTGGCCGCGGAGCTGCGGCTGCACGGGGTGCGCGTGGTCGTGCTGGAGAAGGAGGCGGAGCCGCCGAAGTACGTGCGCGCGCTGGGGATGCATTCGCGCAGCATGGAGGTGCTGGATCAGCGAGGGATGCTGGAGCCGTTCCTCGCCGAGGGCTCGACGCATCCGGTCGGGGGTTTCTTCGCCGGGATCCCGCGGCCCGCGCCGGAACGGCTGGACACTTCGCATCCGTATGTGCTGGGGCTTCCGCAGCCCATCACCGACCGGCTGCTGGCCGAGCACGCGGTGAAGGCGGGCGCGGAGATCCGGCGCGGATGCGAGGTTGTCGGGCTGAGCCAGGACGACGACGGGGTGACCGTCTCGCTGGCCGACGGCGGCGAACTGCGGGCGCGCTACCTCGTCGGCTGCGACGGCGGGCGGAGCACGGTGCGCAAGGTGCTCGGCGTCGCGTTCCCGGGCGAGCCCGCGCGGCGCGAGATTCTGCTGGGCGAGATGGAGGCGACCGCGGATCCCGCCGAAGTCGCCGCGCTGGTGATGGAAATCCGCAAGACCCAGTTGTGGTTCGGGGTCGGGCCGCTGCGCGACGGGATGTTCCGCGTGGTCGTGCCCGCGGCCGGCGTGGTCGAGGACCGGGAGGCGCGGACGCCGACGCTGGACGAGGTGAAACACCAGCTGCGGGAGTACGCCGGGACGGACTTCGGCGTCCACTCCCCTCGCTGGCTCTCGCGGTTCGGGGACGCGACCCGGCAGGCCGAGCACTACCGCGTCGGCCGGGTGCTGCTGGCCGGCGACGCGGCGCACGTCCACCCGCCGCTGGGCGGGCAGGGGCTCAACCTCGGGATCCAGGACGCGTTCAACCTCGGCTGGAAACTCGCCGCCGAGGTCAACGGCTGGGCCCCGGAGGGACTGCTGGACACCTACGAGGCCGAACGGCATCCGGTCGCGGACGCCGTGCTGGACAACGTCCGCGCGCAGGCGGTGGTGATGTCGCCCGATCCGGACGGGCGGGCGATGCGACGGCTGATGACCGAGCTGATGGGCTTCGAGGAGGTCAACCGGCTGCTGCTGGAGAAGGTGCTGGCGCTCGACATCCGCTACGACTTCGGCGACGGGCACCGGCTGCTCGGGCGCCGGATGCCGGACCTGGCGCTCAAGCGAGGACGGCTGTACGAGCTGATGCACCAGGGCCGCGGGCTGCTGCTGGACCAGAACGGGCAGCTGTCGACGGAGGGCTGGGCGGACCGGGTCGACCGCGTCGTGGACGTGAGCGAAGACCTCGACGTACCGGCCGCGCTGCTTCGGCCGGACGGGCACGTGGTCTGGACCGGTGAAGATCAGCGGGAATTGGAGATGCGGTTGTTGCACTGGTTCGGCCCACAGCGATGAGGACATAGCGGGTTTCCCGGCTGCCCTGGGGGTGCCGGGAAACCCGCTCGGGCGGCGGTCAGAGGTGCGGACCGCCCCAGCAGTCCTGTTTGCCCAGTCGCACGGACGTGTTGGTGTAGACCCCGTCCGCGATGGTGTCCTCCATGATCGACCGGTGGTCCGTGGGCCGCGGCCACTGATAGCACCAGTGCTGGGCCAGGTAGCCGCCCGCGGCCTGGATCGGGTCGAAGTCGCAGATGCCGTCGGTCTGGATGCAGTAGCGGATGGACCGGACGCCGGCGAAGTCCGGGCGGCCCGCGCCGAACGACACGTAGCCGCCGAACGGCGACGGCAGGCCGGTGCCCGGCGGGAGCGTCGAGCTGATCCCGGTTCCGGCCGGGCCGGGCGGCTGCATCGGGTCGGCGAACAGCTTCGCGCTGAACTTCGCCTTGTCCACGCCGAGCTGGCCGTCGGCGATGTCGTTGAGCACCATGTTCGCCACGATCGCGCCTTGGGAGTAGCCGACGACGGTGAACTCGGCGTTCGGGTTCTCGCGGTAGGCGTCCTGGACGACCTGGCGGCCCCGGTCGTGTCCGATCGCGACGCTCTGGTCCATCGGGGTCGGGTCGCAGTTCGGCGCGCCCGCCGCTCCGGCGGGATAGTCCACGACCCGAGCGATGCCGCCCCGCAGCCACTCCGGCTTGTAGACCGTCGCCTTCCCGTCGCAGGTGCCGCCGATCAGGATGTAGTAGTGCGCGCCGTCGGCGGACGCCGGCGCCGCGCTGGCGAATCCCGCGCTGAGCGTCGCGACGACAGCGCCGATCAGCGCGATCCTCCTGGCTTTCTTCACAATCGGGTCCCCTCCGCGTCGAATGTTCAGCGCGTTACTGAACGCATTCGGAAAGCTACGGAGAACCCATGAAATCCTGCTGAAAGCAAGATCGCCCCGCGCGCTGCCCGGATCGCCGAAGCCGCTGGTCAGGCCGCACAGGCAGCGGGGATGAGTCCACCGGATCGAGTGACCCGCGGGCCGCGCTCACCCTCGGCGTGCGCGACGGGCAGGGGGAACGTCGCGCAGGGGCGGTCCGGCGACCACGGTGGTTCAGCGGACGCGAGGCGTGAACTCGGCGAGATCCGGCAACGGCGGCACCTCCCGCGCGTACGCGTCCGCGGCCAGCACTCCCGTCGTGACCCGGGTCGCCGTGCGGTGGCCGAGTTCGTCGAGGATTTCCTGCTCGGTCCGGCCCCGGGCGAGCAGCAGCAGGAACGGGTCGGCGTCGAGCAGCCACGCGACCTGGAACGACAGCGCGGCGGCGTGCCGGCACGGGAGCTCCCAGCCGGGGCAGTCGCAGTCCGGGTCGAGGTCGCCGATGCCGGGCAGAAGCGGGACGACCTCGGCCAGCTCCGGGGGCAGGTGCCGGTCGAGCAGCGCGGCGAGGTGCCCGGAATGGTCGGCGGCGCGGTCCAGCAGCAGCTCCCAGTCCGTTGTGGACAGTTCGGCCAGGTGCACGCCGGTGCGGTACGGGCCGTCGTCGGCGTCCTCGGTGGTCGCGGTGATGCGGCCCGGGCTCACCGTGATCGGGCCGACCAGGCCCGCCGCGGCGTAGCTCCGGCCCTTCTTCAGCTGCCGCAGGTCGAGCGCGGTGTCCTCCATCGCCTGCAGCCACGCGCGGCCCCACCAGGTGCGGGCGAACGGGCCGCGGCCGGGGCGGGCGGGGAACGCGGGGAATCCGCGGACCCGGTCGGTCATCGCTGCCTCCGGAGGGTCACGAGCTCGGCCAGTTCGTCGTCGGTGAGTTCGGTGAGCGCGGCCTCGCCCGAGGCGAGCACCGCGTCGGCGAGCGCGCGTTTCTCTCGCAGCATCACCGCGATCCGGTCCTCGACCGTTCCTTCCGCCACCAGCCGGTGGACCTGCACCGGCCGGGTCTGCCCGATCCGGTACGCGCGGTCGGTCGCCTGGTCCTCGACCGCCGGGTTCCACCACCGGTCGTAGTGCACGACATGATCGGCGCGGGTGAGGGTCAGCCCGGTGCCCGCGGCCTTGAGCGACAACAGGAACACCGGCACCTCGCCGTTCTGGAAGCCGCGGACCAGCTCCTCCCGCCGCGCGACCGGGGTGCCGCCGTGCAGCAACTGCGACGGGATGCCGCGCGCGGCGAGGTGCCGTTCCAGCAGCCGCGCCATCACGACGTACTGGGTGAACACCAGCACCGCGCCGTCCTCGGAGAGGATCGTGTCGAGCAGTTCGTCGAGCAGCTCGAGTTTCCCGGACCGGCCGGCGAGCGCGCTGTCGTCCGGCTCGCCGAGATACTGCGCGGGGTGGTTGCAGATCTGCTTGAGCGCGGTGAGCAGCTTGACCACCCGGCCGCGGCGGGCCATGCCGTCGCTCGCGGAGATGTCCGCCATCAGCTCGCGCACAGTGGCCTCGTACAGCGACGCCTGCTCGGTCGTGAGCGACACCGGCCGGTCGGTCTCGGTCTTGGCGGGCAGCTCGGGCGCGATGCCCGGGTCGGATTTGCGACGGCGCAACAGGAACGGCCGCAGCAGCCGGGACAACTGCTCGGCGACCGCCGGGTCGGCGCCGGATTCGACCGGCTTCCCCCAGCGGCGGCGGAAATCGGCGAGCGGGCCGAGCAGACCCGGCGTGGTCCAGTCGAGGATCGCCCACAGCTCGGTGAGCGTGTTCTCCACCGGCGTGCCGGTGAGCGCGACTTTCGCCGCGGAAGGCAGCAGCCGCAACGCTTTCGCCGTGTCCGAGCGATGGTTCTTCACGTGCTGCGCCTCGTCGGCGACCAGCAGATCCCAGCCCACCTCGGCCAGCGGCGCGGGGTCGGCGCGCAGCGTGCCGTAGGTGGTGAGGACGAAGCCGCCGCCGAGCTCGTCCAGCGACCGCGAGGCGCCGTGGAACCGGCGCACCGCGACCCCGGGCGCGAACCGGCGGATCTCGGTTTCCCACGTGCCCAGCAGCGAAGCCGGGCACACGACGAGCGTCGGCCCGGCGCCGCGGTGCAGGTGCAGCGCGATGAGCGTGACGGTTTTGCCCAGCCCCATGTCGTCGGCGAGACAGCCGCCGAGACCCAGCCCGGTGACGGTGTCGAGCCACTGCAGGCCGCGCAGCTGGTAGTCGCGCAGGGTCGCGGCCAGCCCGGCCGGCTGCGGCACCGGCTCGGGATCGGCCGACAGCCGCGCGCGGAGGTCTTCCAGCCAGCCGTCGGTGCGGACGTCGACCAGATCGCCGTCCACCTCGGTGCGGCCGGTGAGCGCGACGCCGAGCGCCTCGATCGCGGTCAGCGGCTTGAGCGTGCGATTCCGGGCGCGGTCGGCGGTCTTGCTGTCCAGCAGCACCCACCGGTCCCGCAGCCGGACGACCGGACGCTGGGCCTCGGCGAGCGCGTCGAGTTCCGCGACGCTCAGCTCGCTGTCGCCCAGTGCGAGCTGCCAGTCGAACTGCAGCACCCGGTCGCCGCCGAAAAACGACCGCGCGTCGGACGGAGCGTCGCCCGGCCGGACGACCGCGCGCGCGGCCAGCCCGGTCAGCTCCGCGGGCCAGTGCACCGCCAATTCGGCGGCGTCGAGCGCGCCGGCGAGCAGCTCGGCGATCTCGCGGTCTCCCAACGCGACCGACGACGGAACCGCCGCGGACAGCAGCGGAGCCAGCGCGGGCCACACCTCCGCTCCGTGCCGCAATGCCAGCAGCACCTCGTGCCGCGCCTCCTGGCTCCCGGTGCGCCACAGCTCTTCCGCGTCGGCCAGCGGCTCGGTCCCGCCGTGCACCTGGACGACCGCGCGGAACCGGCCGCCCGCCAGATCGTCGGACTCGATCCGCAGCGACACGCGCAGCGCGGGCTCCACTCCGGCAACGTCGCCGAGGAACCGCATCAGCAGCGGATACGGCTCCGGCAACCGCGCCGGGTCGCCGGGGATCGGCGTCGCGTGGGCGTGCGGAGGCATCGCGTCGGCAAGACGCCGCAGCCACGCTTCCTCGGCCGGGTCGAGCGGTCCGGTCCACCCGGCCGACGCGAGTCGTTCCGCGGCTTCGGCGGCCAGCGCCCAGAACCGCGCGGACGGATCCGTGAGCCCGCGCAGCACCGGAACCGCCTCCGCGGTCGGCAACCGAAGCGCGGGCACCGTGCGCACCCCGTCCGGCAGCACGACCTCGACCGTGCCGGGCGCCCCGGGACCGTCCGGCTCCGCGCCGTCCGGTCTCCAGAACACGATCCGGCCCGGCTCCACCACTGCTGAATTCAGTGCTCCGCCCTCCCCTGGCTGGCCTGTCCGGGATAGTCTACCGGAAAACTCTGTACTGCGTACAAGGAGCGAAATGGACACCGAGGAGCCGGGCGATCCGCGGCGGACCATCGAACTGCTGTGGGGGGTGCCCGGTCCCCCGCGCCGCGGCCCGAAGCCGAAGCTGTCGGTCGAGCACGTGGTGGCGGCCGGGGTCCGGGTCGCGGACGCGGACGGGCTAGACGCGGTCACCATGCGCCGGATCGCCGACGAACTGGGCGTCGCGACGATGTCGCTCTACACCTACGTGCCCGGCCGCGACGAACTGCTGGAGCTGATGCTCGACCACGCGCACGGCGAACTTCCCGGCGAGCTGCCGGAAGGCTGGCGGGCCGGGCTCGCCGCGGTCGCCGAGGACCTCTGGCGGCTCTACCACCGGCATCCGTGGCTGCTGGAGATCCGCGTCGGCCGTCCGACGCTGGGCCCGCACACCTTCGCCAAGTACGAGCGCGAACTGGCCGCGATGGACGAACTCGACCTCGACGACGTCCAGCTCGACGCGATCGTCAGCCTGCTCAACGGATTGGTCGCGGGCGCGGCGCGCGGTTCGGTGGACGCGACCCGCGCCGCGCGGCGCAGCGGGATGACCGACTTCGACTGGTGGAACCGCTCCGCGCCGGTGCTGGCCGAGATCCCGGCGGCCGACCCGGCGCACTTCCCGCGCGCGAGCCGGGTCGGCACCACCGCCGGGCAGACCTACGGCGGGTCGTCGGATCCCGAGCACCATTTCCGGTTCGGGCTCGGCCGCATCCTCGACGGGATCGGGAAGCTCGCCGGAGCCTGAACGCGGGAAATTGTCGGTGCCGCGGTTTACCGTTCGGAGGGTGTCGGCGGAACTGGTTCGCCGGCCGGCCCAGGAAGGGAGTGTGCGGTGACCGGGGAGCACGACGTGGTCGAAGCCGCTGTCGCGCAGGCGTTCCGCGCCGAGTGGGGCTCCGTCGTGGCCACGCTCATCCGCGTCACCGGCGACTGGGACCTTGCCGAGGAATGCGCGCAGGACGCGTTCGCGCTCGCCGTGCGGACCTGGCCGCGCGACGGCGTTCCCGACCGCCCCGGAGCGTGGCTCACCACCGCCGCCCGCAACCGTGCGGTCGACCGGCTCCGGCGCGCGGCGGCGGGAGCGGACAAGCTCAGGGAGGTCGCGAGCCTGGCCGTCCCGGACGAACCGATCACTGTCCACAGTGGAGCCAACGGAGTCGGTGGAGACAGTGAAGCCAGCGGAGTCGAGGACGACCGGCTGCGGCTCATTTTCACCTGCTGCCACCCCGCGCTCGCCTTCGAAGCACAGGTCGCGCTGGCGCTGCGCACGCTCGTCGGGCTCAGCACCGCGGAGATCGCCCGCGCGTTCCTGGTGTCCGAATCGACGATGTCGCAGCGCCTCGTCCGGGTGAAACGCAAAATCCGCGCCGCCGGGATCCCGTACCGGGTGCCGCCCGCCCATCTGCTGCCCGAGCGCACCGCCGCGGTGCTCGGCGTGCTGTACCTGTTGTTCAACGAGGGCTACTCGGCCAGCGATGGCGACGATCTCCAGCGCCCCGACCTGGCGGGCGAAGCGATCCGGCTGGCCCGGCTGCTGTGCACTCTGATGCCGGACGAACCCGAGGCCACCGGTCTCCTCGCGCTCCTTCTGCTGCACCACGCCCGCCGCAGCACGCGAAACACGCCCGACGGCGAACTGATCCCGCTCGACGAACAAGACCGGAGCAGGTGGGACACCGCCGCGATCGCCGAGGGCACCGCGCTGCTCGAAGGCGCGCTGCGGCGGCGCAGTCCCGGGCCGTACCAGGTGCAAGCCGCGATCGCCGCCTGTCATGCCGCCGCCGCGCGCGCCGAGGACACCGACTGGGCGCAGATCGCCGGGCTCTACCTCGAACTGCGGCGTTTCCGGCCGGGTCCGGTGGTCGAGCTGAACCGCGCGGTCGCGGTCGGGATGGCCGCCGGGCCGGAAGCCGGGCTCGCCCTCGCCGACCGGCTCACCGAAGACCTGGCGGGCTACCACCTGCTGCCCGCCACCCGCGCGGACTTCCTCCGCCGCCTCGGCCGCGCCGAAGAAGCCCAGGTCGCGTACACCGAAGCGCTCGCGCTGGCCCGCACCGGAGCCGAACGCAGCTACCTCCGGAGAAGACTTTCGGAAATTTCTTCGCCCGAGGTGTCTGTCTCGGCCTCCTCCGTTCGTCGGGAAGGCAAACCGACCCCGGAAGGACAGCCATGATCACGAAAACCCTTCGAGTGCCCGGCGCGGAACTCCACTACGACGTCGCGGGCTCCGGACCGCTACTGCTCCTCGTGCCCGGCGGACCCGCGGACGCCACCGCGTTCACCGCCCTGCGCCCGTTCCTCACCGATCGCTACACCGTCGTCACCTTCGACCCGCGCGGCATCTCGCGCAGCCGCACCACCGAACTCGACGACGACTTGGTCGGCCAGCACGCCGAGGACGTGCAGCGGCTGCTCACCGAACTGGACGGCGGACCGGTCTCCGTGCTGGCCAACAGCGGCGGCGCGATCACCATGCTCGAACACGCCACCCGCTACTCCGGCGCGGTGCGGGCGCTCGTCGCGCACGAACCGCCCGTCAGCCGCTATCTCGGCGAACTGCTGGCCGATTTCCCGGACATCCCGGCGATCTACCGGCAGCAGGGCATCGACGCGGCCGTCGGTGCGTTCATGGCCGCCAGCGGATTCGAGATCCCGCCGCCGCCGGAGCACCCCACCGCCGAGGAAATCGAGCAGGGCAAGCAGATGCGCGGCAACTTCGAGGTGTTCTTCGGCAAGCTGATGGGCGCGATCGGCGCCTGGGAACCCGACCTCGAAGCACTCGCCGCCGCGGACACCCGGATCGTCGTCGCGGTGGGCGACGCGATCGGGACCCCGGCGTACGAGGCAGGCGTCGGACTCGCCCGCGCGCTGGGCAGCGAGCCCGTCCGGTTCCCGGGAGACCACGCCGGATTCGCCGCCGAACCCGAGGCGTTCGCTGCTCGCCTCGCCGAAACTCTCACCGAGGAGAACTCATGCGCTACCTCCTGATGATCGCCGGGTCCGAAGCACCCACCGAGGAACAGCTCGCGATCGGCTGCGGCGGCTGGTCCGAAGACCTGGTGGAACGCGGCATCCTCGTCGGCGGCGGAGGCCTGCACCCGCCCGCGACAGCCACCACGGTGCGCGTGCGCGACGGCGACGTCCTGCTCAGCGACGGGCCGTTCGCCGAGACCAAGGACCAGATCGGCGGCTACGCCGTGCTCGAATGCGCCGACCTCGACGAGGCCGTCGAGCACGCGTCCCGGCATCCGGCCGCCACCTACGGAACGATCGAAGTACGCCCGCTCCTCGGCTGAGGCGCGGCCCCCGAACCGGAAGGAATCCCATGCCCGCCATTGTGGACAGAAACGAGCAGCGCTACGTCGGCTACCGCGCGACGGTCGGATTCGACGGCATGGCCGCCGTCGCGCACCGGATCGCCGCGATCGTCGGCGCGCTCGCCGAACGCGGCCTCGAACCCGCCTGCGCGCCGTTCCTCCGTTACCTGGTGCTCGGCACGGACATGCAGACCGTCACCGTCGAGGCCGGAGTCCCGGTCGCGGACGCCGTCGACCTCGGCGACGACTACTTCAACGCCGTCCTGCCGGCCGGGAAATACGCCCAGGCCACCCACCACGGCGCGCCGGACGGGCTCTTCGCCGCCATCGCGGACCTGCTCGCCTGGGGCGAGAAGGAGGACGTGCGCTGGGACCGCACCGTCGAAGCCGACGGCGAGCACTGGACCGCCCGGCTCGAGATCTACCGCACCAACCCGCAGGCGGAGCCGGACCCGAACAACTGGGACACCGACCTCTGCTTCCGGCTCGCCGACTGACCGGCCGGTGGCCCGGGGTCAGGCGCCCCGGGTCACCAAAGCGCCGACGAGACACCCGAACCCGGCCGCCGACGCCACCGTCCGCACCGTGTTCCACCGCACCCACGGCTCCTCGAACTGGGCCCGCAGCGCGGCGAAGTCGACCGAGTCCACGGCGAGGGCGTTGTTCATCGGCACGTTGATCGCGCCGGTCACGATCACCGTCGCCACCAGAAGCACCGCACCCGCGATGAGCCACGGCAACCCGCCCCGCGCACCGCTCGTGAAGTGCAGGACCACCGCCGCGACCGCGAGCAGCGGCGCGCCCAGGAACGACAGCATGAACCAGCCGTTCACGATGACGTCGTTGATCCGGCGCATCGCGGTCACGAACGTGTGGTCGTCGGCCTGGGCGAGGCCGGGCATCACCGACACCGTGTACGCGTAGAACAACCCCGCGATCAGCCCCGCCGCGACCACTGCCGCCACGAGAACCGCCTTCGAAACGATCACCATCGTCGTGCCTTCCGTTTTGTCCCCCAGTACGCCCCCAGTCAACCCAAAGCTCGCGAGACGATCCATCGGTTATCCGCTCGGAACCATGCGCGATCGTCTCAGCAGGAGACACCCATGCAGCACACCCTTCCGAACGGCGTCACGCTCGGCGCCGAGCACTTCGGCGACCCGGCCGACCCGCTGGTCCTGCTCGCCGGCGGCCCCACGATGCTGTCGTGGCCGGACGCCCTGTGCGAAGCCCTCGCTCGCGGCGGACGGCACGTCGTGCGCTACGACCTCCGCGACTCAGGCGCCTCGACCACCCTCGATCCGGACGCCCCGGCTTACACGCTGCGCGACCTCGCCGCCGACGCCGACGCTCTCGCCCGGGAGCTCGACGATCGGCCCGCGCACCTGGGCGGGATCGGGGTCAGCGGGATGGTCGCCCAAGTCGCCGCCCTCGACCACCCGTCCGCTTTCTCCGCCCTGACGCTGTACGGAACGCGCCCCGTCGCGCCAGGCCCCGTCGACGCCGATCTGCCTGATCACGACACGCAGACCATGCACAAGGTCTTCGCGCTGCCGATGATCGACTGGTCAGGCCGGGCCGCCGTCGCCGAACGCGCCGCCGTCAGCGCCGAGATCCTCGGCAACGACCCCGACGAGGCCCGAACCGTCGCTGAACGCATTTTCGACCGGGCGGCCAGCACGGAATCGGCGGTGCAGCTGGCGAATCAGCTGGGCATGGTGTTCTCCAAGCTCGACTGCACGCCGCGGTGGCGCGAACGCCTGCCGGAACTCGCGATCCCGACGGTTGTGCTGCACGGCCGGAGGGACGCGTTCTTCCCGGTCGGCAACGGGGAAGCGCTCGCCCGCGAAATCCCCGGCGCGCGGCTGGTCGTCGTGGAGGATGCCGCGAGCGCGATTCCGGACGCTGCCGTCGAGAAGATCGCGGCGGCGATGCTCGCTGCCTGAGCGGTCACCGGTGTTCGGTGCGGTGCCAGCGCCCGGGGTTGCTGGTTGGCGGTTGCGCTGTCGCACTACGACGATGCGGAGCCGCAGCCCAGAAAGGCGGGCCGCGGACTGCGCGCGGCGGCAATCTCACTCCACGGCGCTGCCCAGCGATCCCCGCCAGCCCGAAACCCCCGAACCGACCAGTTTTCCCTTGCCGCAGCGCTATTCTCAGCGTCGTGGACCCGCTCACCGCGTTGCTCGAAGGACCCCGCGCGCACGGCGCGTTCCTGCTCCGGTCCGTCCTGCGCCCGCCGTGGTCGTTGCGGATCGAGGACGAAGCGCCGCTGACCGTGCTCGCCGTGGTGCGCGGCGACGCCTGGCTGGCGCCGGACAACACCGAAGCCGTGCACCTGGACGCGGGCGACGTGGCAGTCATCCGAGGCCCCGAGCCGTACCTCGTCGCCGACGATCCGGGGACGCCGCCGCAAGCGGTGATCCGGCCGGGGCAGGAGTGCGTCACCCCGGACGGCGGGCATCTCACCGACCTGACCGAGTTCGGCGTCCGCACCTGGGGCGGCGACGCCGACGGTCCGACGATGCTGCTCACCGGGACCTACCCGACCGTCGGCGAGGTCTCGCGACGGTTGCTCGCCGCGGTGCCGGGCGTCGTCACCGCGCGCGCCGGGACCAGCCCGGATCCGCTCGTCACGATGCTCGCCGGCGAGATCGAGCGCGACGTCCCCGGGCAGGAAGCGGTCCTCGACCGGCTGCTGGACCTCCTGCTCGTCCGCGTCCTGCGCGAATGGCTCGACCGCCCGGCCGCGCCCGCCTGGTACCGCGCGCACGGCGACCCGGTGGCCGGACACGCGCTGCGTCTCCTGCAGGACCAGCCCGAGCATCCGTGGACCGTTGCCGGTCTGGCCAGCGCGACCGGGGTTTCCCGCGCCGCGCTCGCCCGGCGCTTCACCGACGCCGTAGGCGAGCCGCCGATGACCTACCTCGCCACCTGGCGGCTCGCCCTCGCCGCCGATCTCCTGCGGCAGCAACCCGACGCGACGCTCACCGCGATCGCCCGGCAGGTCGGCTACCGCAGCCCCTTCACGCTGAGCACCGCGTTCAAACGGGAGTACGGGCGCAGCCCGCAGCACTACCGCCTGCGCGAACCCGCCTGAACACCAAGTGCCGACGCGAGTCACCGCTGCGGACGGCACCGCGACCCGAACCAGTCCCCGCACACCGGCGAGCGCCCACGAAGACCACAGGTCGCCGGAAACGCGATGGGGCCGGTGCCACCCGGCTGAGTCAGTCCTCCTCCCCGGACATCTTCGCGAACAGGTGCCGCACCTTTTCCGCCGCGCCGTCGGACATGAACAGCTCCAGGTTGTCCGCCGACATCTGCGCGGCCGGTTCGGCGCGGTCGAACATCGCCTCCTCGAACTTCCGCACGTCGCCGCCCTGAGCGAGAACCAGGGCAAGCTCGGCGCCGTCCCGCATCGCGAGGTTCGCGCCCTGTCCGGCGAACGGCGACATCAGGTGCGCCGCGTCCCCGATCAGCGTCACGCCCGGCGCGTGGTCCCACCGCAGCCCGACCGGCAGCGCGGTCAGCGGATACACCAGCACCGGACCGGACGACGCGTCCAGCAACGCCAGGAACTCCTCCGGCCACCCGGCGTAGAGCTCCTTCAGCGCGACGCGCGCACGATCCGGGTCGTCGAACGGGATCCCCGAGGTCTCCTGCCAGTCCTCGGCGCACCGCAGGGTCAGGTGGACGCGGATCGTGCCGTCTCCGTTGCGCTGCGCGGAAAGCGTCTGCTGATCCCCAATCGAGGAAAACCCGCCGCGCCCGACCAGCGCCGACGCGGCCGGGTGCGCTCGGTCCGCGTCGTGGATGACCAGCTCCAACCCGTGCGCGCCGCAGTACGCCGGTTCCGCATCGGTGAACAGCGGGCGGATTCTCGACCGGGCGCCGTCCGCGCCGACGAGGAAATCGGACTCCAGGGTTCCGCCGTCGGACAGGTGCACGCGGTGCCGTCCGTCGCCGAGCGGCTCCGCGCGAGTCACCGCGTGTCCCCAATGGACAGTCCCCTCGGGAAGCGCGTCGAGCAGCAGTTTCCGCAGCGCCGGGCGGTCCGCCTCAGGACGGCCCCAGCGCGCTTCGCCCTCGTCCGGGGTGATTTCCCGCCGCAGCAAGGTTCCCGCGGAGTCGTAGAGGACCATGTCCTGCCCCTCGGGCCGGGCGATCTCGCGGTAGCCGGCCTCCAGACCGGCCTCGCGCAGCGCCCACTGGCCCTCGTCGACCGTCAGGTCCAGCGTGCCGCCCTGTACTCGCGCCTCCGGGCCGGCGTCCCGTTCGCAGACCACGGCATCGACGCCGTGCGCCCTCAGCACCGCGGCACAGGTGAGCCCGCCAAGCCCGCCCCCAGCGATGACGATTCGCATGATGACATCCCCTCGATACACTGTATTGACTGAATACACCGTATCGGAAGTGCCCCGGTACTGTCACCCGAAAAGGAGCGAGCATGGACGAACTGGTGTGGGAACGGCCCGAACCGCCGGCGCGCGCGGCGCCGACGCCGTTGAGCCGCGCCCGCATCGTCGAGACCGCCTGCGCGCTCGCCGACGAGGGCGGGCTGGAAGCGGTGTCGCTGCGCAAAGTCGCGGCCGCGCTCGGCGCCGGGCCGATGCGGCTGTACGGCTACCTCGACACCAAAGAAGAACTGCTCGACCTGATGACCGACGCCGTCTACGGCGAGATCCCCTTGCCAGACCCGGAAACTGAAGGGCTCGCCGCCCTCCGCGCGCTCGCGCACGGCTGCCGCGCGGCCGTCCAGCGACACGAATGGTTCGCGGACCTGATCGGCGGACGGCCCGGGCTCGGCCCGAACGCGCTCGCCTACCTGGAGGCTTCGCTCGCCGCCGCGGCCGGGCCGGGCCCGATCGAGGACGCCGTGATCACGGTCTTCACCGTGCACTCCTACGTGACCGGCGCCGTCCGCAGCGAGATCCGCGAGCGGCGGCTCATCAGCGACACCGGCCTCGACGAGGAAAGCTGGCAGCGCGCCGCCGCGCCGTACCTGCAGCGGATGTTCGACTCCGGCCGCTACCCCACTCTCCTCCGCACTGCGCGCGACGCCGTCCACCCCGACGGCGACGCGGTCTTCTCCGCCGGCCTCGACCGGGTGCTCTCCGGCCTCTCCCTGCCCTAGTTACCGCTTAAGCGGCAAGATGGCCCCATGGACACCGCCGCGCTGGGCCCGACGACCCGCGTCATGCACGCGATGGAACGGCTCTGGGCCGAGATCCGCAGCAGGCACGCGGACGTTCCCGAGGCGATCCTCGTGCTGGCGTCGGGAACGATGGGCACCACCACCGAGATCCACGGCCACTTCGCGCGGTCCCGCTGGCACGTCGGCGACGGCGTCGAACCGCGCGCGGAGTTCTTCCTCGGCGCGGAAGGCCTCCGGCGCGGCGCGGCTGAGATCCTCTCCACCACGCTCCACGAGGCCGCGCACGGACTCGCCGCCACCCGCGACATCGTCGACGTCAGCGACGGCCGCTACCACAACAAACGCTTCGCCGCGCTCGCCGCCGAACTCGGCCTGCGCGCCGAACAGGCCGACCGGATCGGCTGGTCCGCGACCACCGCACTCCCCGCGACTCTCGAGGCGTACCAACGAGAACTCGCTCGCCTCGAAGACGCGCTGACCGTGTGGCGGCACACCGAACAGGAGGTCGCACGACGCGCCGTGGCGGCTCCGCCGGACGATCCCGAGGGTCCGGACGAGGTGGCCGAACCGCTCCCGCCGCCGGTGGTGATCGCTCCGGTCGACGGCCGCGGCGCGCATCGCGGCGGGCCGAACTACGTCGCGGCGATCTGCCGGTGCGAACCGCCGCGCCGGATCCGCGCGGCCCGATCGATCCTGGAGCTGGGGCCGATCACCTGCACGTTGTGCACCGAACCGTTCATCGAGGCTTGACCGCTGCCGCGGCAGTGCTTAGTGCTTGCACTTTGCTATCACTTCGGGCTACCGTCGCGCATCACGAGCGGAGGGGGTCGCCATGCTGAAACAGGCAGCGGAGGGTGTGCTGGTCCACCAGAGCGAACTGCTGGAGAACAACGCGGTCGTCGTGCGGGGCCAGACTGGCGTGCTGCTAGTCGACCCTGGGCTCACGAGAGACGAACTGACCTGCCTCGCCGCCGATCTGCGCGAACTCGGCCAGCCGGTCGCGGCGGGATTCGCGACCCATCCGGATTGGGATCACGTGCTCTGGCACACCGAGTTCGGCGACGCTCCCCGCTACGGCACCGCCCGTTGCGCGGCCTTCCTGCGCGATCTGCTGGCAAAACCGGACTGGAAAACCCTTGTCGCCGAAGGATTGCCGCCGGAGATCGCCGACGACGTACCGCTGGACCTGCTCGGCCGCATCACCGGTCTGCCCGCCGGCACCGCGTATCTCCCGTGGGACGGCCCGCGAGTCCGGATCATCGAACATCCGGCGCACGCTCCCGGCCACGCGGCGCTGCTGATCGAGGAACCCGGAGTTCTCGTCGCGGGCGACATGCTTTCCGACGTCCTGGTCCCGATGTTCGACACCACCGACGACCCGATCGAGGACTACCTCGCCGGATTGCGCGCGCTCGAAGCCGTGGCGGACGACGTCGACGTTCTCATCCCCGGCCACGGATCCGTCGGAGTCGACGAGGTGCGCGCGCGAATCGACCTCGACCGCGCGTACGTGCAGGCCGTGCGCGACGGCCGCGAGCCCGCCGACCCGCGGATCGGCCCGTCGGCCAAGCCCGGCTGGGAGTGGGTCCGGGATCTGCACCAGGGACAAGCCCGGAGGCTCGCCCGGATCTGCGGCTGAGGATCAGCCGAGCCAGCCGCGGTGCAACGCCGGAGCGAGTTCGTGCGCGGCGGAATCGCGGATGGCGTTCTCGTCGTGGAGATACCCCTCGGTGGTCGACAACGCGGCGTGCCCGAGATCGCGCTGCACCTGGCGCGGCGGGACCCCTCGCTCGATCGCGTGCGTCGCGTAGGAGTGGCGCGCCGAGTGCGGATGGATGGTGTCGCACAACGAATGCAGGTGCGTCGCGACGAACCGGGCCTCGGCGGTGTCGAGCAGTTCCCGCAGCCGCGCGGTCTTGGGCGGCTGGCAGAACGTCGCGCACAGCCGCCGCAGCAACGCCGTCACGTGCGAAACGTGCACGCGCGCGCCGGTGCTGGTGACGAACAGCGGCTCCGCCCGATTCGCGCCCACCTGCCCGCGCAGCGCCGGGACCTGCGGCGTGACGCGGTCCGCGAGATAGGCGTCGAGCGCGTCCGCCACCGGTGCGGCCAGCGCGACCTCGCGGTCCTTGGATCCCTTGCCGTGCACGCGAAGCACGCCGATGCCGCCCGCGGCCGGCCGCCGGTAGTCGCCCAGATCGACGCCGACGAGTTCCTCCGCGCGCACCCCGGTGCCGATCAGGATCTCGACCATCGCCCGGTCGCGCAGGCCGTTGCGGCTGTGGTCGACCAGCAGCCACGCGGCGAGCAGCAACGCCCGGCACGCGTCGAACGACCAGCGCGCGGTCTGCGACGGTACGCCGGAAGGCCGGTTGAGATGCTGCGCGCGCCGGTCGACGAGCGCAGCGGGATTGTGCCCGGCCAAGCCCTCCCGCAGCAGGTACTTGCGGTAGAACGCGGACACCGCCGACAGCATCCGGCCGCGCGTCGCGTCGCGGTAGCCGGCTTGGGCCAGCTCGTCCAGCCACTGCTCGACGTGCTCCACCCGGACGTCGGCGAAGGACGTGAACCCGTTGCGCAGGCACCACGGCAGCCACGCGAGCGCGTCCGGATCGGTCCGCCGCGCCCGGCCGCGGCGACGGCCCGGGTCCGGCGGCTGGTAGCCGGGCACCCAGTCGAGCGGGATGCCGAGATCGGTCGCGTACGCGACGCGGGTGTTGACCGACGCGTACACGCGCAGAAACTCCCCGAACCGCTCCCGCGCGTCCTTGCCCGCTCCCCCGGCATCGGTCACCGCGAGGGTCATGCGCGCCCGCCCGGATACAGCGCGGCGACCCCGGCGAGCACGAGATCGATCCCGGCGAGGAACTGCTCGCGGTCGTCGTGCTCGCTCATCTGGCCCGCCATCGCCCGGGTCGTCTCGTACTCCGCCGGGTCCAGTGCCTCCCACGCTTCCGCCGTGGCGGCAAGGAATTCGGCCCGGTCCGCGTCCGGCTCGGTCACCTGGCTGTTCGCCGCGTTCTGCCCGGCCGCGCCCAGGACGTAGTGCATCAGAACCGACGTCGCGGTGAACCAGTGCTCCTCGGGCACGCCCAGCGCGCGGACCCGGCGGCCGAGGCTCTCGAGAATCCGCGGCGTCACCGGCCCGCCGGGGCTGCGGGACAACTGAAGCAGAAGCTGCGCGGCGAGCCACGGATGCGCGTCGATCGCGGAGAACAGCCCGAGCGCGACCGCGTGCACTTCCTCGCGCGGCGATCCGGCCGACTCCGCCGCCAGCGCGTCCGCCACCACCGCGTCGGTCGCGGCGACCAGCAGTTCGCCCTTGTTCGCGACGTGCCAGTAGATCGCGCCGGGACCGGTCGCGAGCCGCTCGGTGAGCACCCGGAAAGTCAGGCCGCTCTCGCCGGCCGCGTCCAGCAGTTCCACCGCCGCCTCGACGATGCGCTCCCGAGAGAGCGCCTCCGTGCGCCGCTGTGCCCGGCGCGTCCCCGTAGCCATGGGTCCATCTTGACACATCTGGAGCGCCGTTCCAACATGGAATGGCGTACCAGAAATTCTCTCTCGAAGGAGCCGTGTCATGAACACACCCGTCACGATCGTCGGCGCCGGGCTCGGCGGTCTCACGCTCGCCCGCGTCCTGCACGTCCGCGGAATCCCCGCCGCTGTCTACGAAGCCGAGCCGTCGCCGGCCTCGCGCGCCCAGGGCGGCCTGCTCGACATCCACGACTACAACGGTCAGCTCGCCGTGGAAGCCGCCGGGCTGACCGCCGAATTCCGCACCCTGATCCTGGAGGGGAGACAAGAACTGCGGCTGCTCGACCGGGACGGGACAGTGCTGTTCAAACAACCCGACGACGGCACCGGCGGCCGTCCCGAAGTCCACCGCGGCGAGCTTCGGCAGCTGCTGATCGACTCGCTGCCCGAGGTCACTGTCCACTGGGGACACAAGGTCAGCGGCGTTAGGGCCGTGGCCGAGGGCTACGAGGTGGCGTTCGCCGACGGAACCACAGTGACAACGAATCTGCTGGTCGGCGCGGATGGCGCCTGGTCGAAGGTCCGGCCGCTGCTGTCCTCGGCGAAGCCGGAGTACAGCGGGGTGTCCTCGGTCGAGACCTTCGTCTACGACTCCGACCGGCGGTTCCCGGCCACGGCCGAAGCGGTCGGCGGCGGGATGCTGCTGGTGCTCGCACCCGGCCACGGCATCACCGCGCACCGCGAGCGAGACGGAATCCTGCACGCCTACATCGGGCTCGAACGGTCGCTGGACTGGTTCGACAGCATCGATTTCGCCGACGCAGCTGCCGCGACCGCCCGGATCGCGGCGGAGTACGAGGGCTGGTCGACGGCGTTGACCACGCTGATCACCGAAAGCAACACCGCGCCGGTCCTGCGCCCGCACTACGGCCTGCCGATCGGGCTCCGGTGGGAGCGGGTACCTGGTGTGACGCTGATCGGCGACGCCGCGCACCTCGCCCCGCCGAACGGAGAAGGCGCGAACCTGGCCATGCTCGACGGCGCCGAACTCGGGCTCGCGCTCGCCGCCCATCCCGGCGACGTCGAGGCCGCGCTGGCCGAGTACGAACAGGCGATGTTCCCGCGCGGCGAGGAAACCGCCGCCGAGGGCGCGCACCTGCAACGGCAGATGTTCGGCCCCGACGCACCGCACGGCCTGCTCGCCGACTTCGTCGCCGGGACCTAGCCCTGGGCAGGTCCGTGAAGGGCTCCTTGAGGGAATCTAATTCCTGCAAGGAGCCCTTCACGGACTCACCTGCGTCAGGCCACTGCTTCCCGGAGGGAGGCGGAGAGCGCACGGGCCTCGTGCTCGGTCATCCGGCCGGTTTCGTACGGCACGCCGTTGACCCACCGCTGCGTCAGCCGGGCGATCCGCTCGCCGTAGCGCTGGGCGGTGACCCGGTCGCCGGGCGAACCGGCCTCCTCCGGGCCGAGGTCGGCGTGGCTCTGGCTCATCAGCCCCAGCCACGAGCCGAGCCGGTTGACGTCGTCGCGGGTCCCGCCGCTCCAGTTGTTGCCCGGCATGTCGCCCACGCCGATCCACTGCATGCCCAGCTGCGCCGCGAACACCGACAGCTGCTGCAACACCGCCAGCTTGTCGCCGCTCTGCGACGCGGACATGGTGAACCCGCCGGCCAGCTTGTCCTTCCACGCCTGCGTCGTGAACGGCGTGAACGCGGCCTCCATGAACGCCTTGAACACCGCCGACACGCTGCCCATCAGCGTCGGGCAGCCCAGGACGATCGCGTCGGAACGGCCCAGCAACGCCATGACCTCGCTGTCGTGCCAGCGGCCCGCGGTGACGTCGTCGGCCCGGATGTCGACGAGGTGCACCTGCACGCCCGGCACCTGCCGGGCCCCTTCGGCGAGGTGCTCGGCCAGGAGACGGGTGTGGCCGTGCACCGAGTGGCAGACGACGGTCACGGTGGCGTTGGGAATGCCGTCAACGGCATTGGCTGTCATGCGAAAACTTCTTCCGGTCGTGGGGAAATCCCCTGCTTGCTTCCCATCTCATCCCGATCGCCGGACGCCATCAACGCCGTTCTCCGGCACCCAGCGATCGGTGACGCCGATCGATCGGGCTAGCCTGCTCCGGTGGACAGGATCGAGCTCGAAGCGTTCGTCACCGTCGCGGAGGAGCTCCACTTCGGCCGCGCCGCCGAACGCCTCCACCGCGGACAGCCGACCGTCAGCGACGCCGTCCGCCGTCTGGAGAAAACCTTGGGCGGCAAGCTGTTCCACCGCACCAGCCGCCGCGTCACGCTGACCGATCTCGGCGAAGCGCTCCTGCCCGACGCCCACGCCACCCTCGCCCAGCTGCGCCGCTTCGAGCAACGCGGCCGTTCCCTGGCCGGCGGCGACCGGGCGCGCACCACTCTCGTCGTCGCTCACGCCGAGTACACCGCGCACCAAGTGCTGATGCGCTGCCTGCCGCAGCTGCGCGAGCGGTTCCCGGACGTCGCCATCGTGCCGGAGCCGATGCCGACCACCGCTCAGCTCGCCGGCCTGCGCGCGGAAACCGTCGGGCTCGGCATCGGCTGGGCGGCCGGCGGAATCGACGGCGTGCGGGCGAGGGTGCTGTCCGCCGAACGGTTCGTCGCGCTTGTGCCCGCGGCGCATTCCCTTGCCGGACATGCCGAACTGAGCGCCGCCGAGCTGTCCTCGAGCGCGTTGCTGACCTGGCCGCACCAGATCAACAGCGGGCTGTGCGACCGGCTGCTGTCCGCGTTCCGGATCAGCGGGGCGGACCTGCGGATCATCCGGACCGCCGACAGCGTGCAGGCGATCGCCGCCCACGTCGCGGCCGGAACGGGCATCGGGATCACCGTCGAATCGGCACTGGACCACCAGCCGCCGGGACTGCGGATCATCCCGCTGACCGGTCCTTCGACGACTGCCGACCAGGTCGTCCTCTTGCCCGAAAAGCCGTCCGAAGTCGCGCTCGCGCTGCGGGATCTGTTGGTGCGGGCTTCTTTCGCGGGTTAAGGACACGCGCCGGACAGGATCCGGCCGTGCAGCTCCACCAACCGCGCGCCGGGATCGACGCCCAGCTCGGTGCGGAGGCGGCGGCTCAGCCCGGCGTACCGGCGAAGCGCGTCCGCCTGGCGGCCGTGCCGGCACAGCACCGTCATCAGCTGCGCGGCGATCCGCTCGTCCAGCGGATGTTCGGCGGCGTAGTGGTTCAGCGGGCCGAGCAGCTCGGACGACTTGCCTTCCCGCAGGCAGATGTCGAACAGATCCAGCTCCGCCCCGAGCCGTTCGGCAGCGAACCGCGCGCGCAGATCGACCAGCCACGCGGCGTCGACATCGACGAACGGAACTCCGCGGCAGAGCGACAACGCGGCTTCGTAAGACTGTTTCGCCCGCCGCCGGTCGCTGCCGGATTTCCGCGCCCGCGACACCAGCCCGCGGAACCGGCACAGGTCGATGTCGTCCTCGTCGACGATCAGCACGTATCCGCGGTGCCCGCGCGTCAGCACCAGCCGATCGCTGTGCTGAACCACCCCGCGAAGCCGGGAAACGTAGCTGTAGAGCGCGTTGTGCACGCGCGCCGGCGGGGAGCCGTTCCAGACCCGGCTGATCAGCTCGCCGGCCGAGATCTGGACGTTCGGCTGGATGAGAAGCGCCGCGAGGAGCCGGCGCTGCCGCGGCGGGCCCAGCGCGAGAATCCGTTCGCCGACCCGTATTTCGACCTCTCCGAGAACCCTGACCTCGGTGCCGCTCACGGAACCTCCCTGGGTTGTTTCCGGGATACCAGTCCCGCCGCCGCGGTTTCAAGGTCGCGGCAAGGTTTCGACAAGGCGCCCCGGCCACGATGGGCCACGGCCCGGGCAGCGTCGCTCCGCATCGGGAACGCGCCCGCCGGCTTTCGCCGACCGATGGCGCGGTTTCCCGCTGCCGGGAACGGAAATCGGGAGGTGAAGGCCCATGCTGTACCGCCACTGACCCGGCAAGCGCAGTGCGGGCGCGGCGTTCTCGCCGGGGAACCGGAGGACGTCTTGGCACCGCACGACGACCCGTACTTCGAGCCGCTCGACCCGCGCGTGCTCGCCGACCCGCACCCGTATTACCGCAGGCTGCGCGAGGCGCATCCGGTGTACTGGCACGGAATGCTGGGCTCCTGGGTCGTCACCGAACACGCCGCCGGACGCCAGGTGCTCGCCGACACCGCCCGCTACGCCGCGGACTTCCGCCGGGCCGGGATCGACGTTCCCGCCGCGTCGGTGAACCTGCAGCAGCTCGACCCGCCGGAGCACACCGGGATCCGCCGTCTGCTCGTCTGCGCGCTGCACCAAGTGCCGCAGCGCGCGATGGCCGACCACCTGCGCACGACCATGACTTCCCGGCTGCTCGCGCTGGGAGACGCCTGCCCGGCCGACCTGGTGTGGGGCTTCGCCCGCCCGGTCGCGCTCGACGCGATCAGCCGCTATCTCGGCGTGCAACCGCCGGACGGCGAGGAGTTCGAGCGTTACTCCAACGCCATCGTGCGCAGCATGGATTCCGGTCTCGACCCGTCCCGCGCGGAGGCCGGGGACCAGGCTCGGGCGCGGCTGAGCGAACTCGTCGCCGGTTGGCTGGCCGACGACAATCAAATCGGTTTCGTCGCCGCCGCCCGCCGCGCGCGCTACGTCCGCCCCGGCATCTCCGCGGACCTGCTGGCGAACTCGCTCCGCGCGGTCCTGCACGCGGGTTACGAATCGTCCAGCCGCCTGCTCGGCGCGGCTTTGCTGCGTCTGGCGCGCCGGCCGGGCCTGCTGGATCAGCTGTCCGCTTTGGACGGGGCGGACGATCTCGCCGACGAACTGGTCCGCCTCGACGGCTCCGTGCAAGCCGACGGCCGCATCTGCGTCGCAGACGGCGAACTGGGCGGCCAGCGCATCCGGCGCGGCGACGTCGTGATCGTGCTGCTGGCCGCGGCGAACCGCGATCCCGCCGTGTTCCCTTGCCCGGACGAGGTGAATCCGCGGCCCCGGCGCGGCCTGCACCTCGGATTCGGCCGCGGCGCGCATTCCTGTCTCGGCGCCGCGCTGGTCAACCTGCAGCTGCGCACGCTCTTCGACTGCTTGCGGGACAACGGAATCACGCTCACGCTGGCCGGCTGTCCGGCCTGGGAGGACACCGCGACCCTGCGCGGGCTGACTTCGCTGCCGGTCCAGGTGTCGGTTCGGCGGAAAACCTCGCTGCACTGGCGGTAGGTCGCCGGAACGGGGCCGGTTTTCGAGCGAGGCGACGGCGCTGGACGTGCGGCTTTTCGACGTCGACCGCAGGCGCCGGGAGGTCGAGGGCAGCTCACCGCCAGGAGGGGAAGGGCGGGGCGTCGGCCAGCGGTGAGGCCGCTGTCCGCAGCGAACTGCTGAAGGCGGACAGCAGGTCGAGGATCATCTCCTCGAGACGGTCGCGGGCGATGAACTCGACTTCGGGGCGCGGGGTCCAGGAAGTCCTCGACGTGCAGGCGATCCGCGCGTCTTCGCCTTCGCCTTCGCCGGACAGGCGGAAATGCAGCGTTCGCTCGATGCCCTGGCCGTAGAAGTCGAGCTCGCTGTCGCGGTGTGCGCGCAGGGCGTTCAGGAGGCTTGGGAGCTGCTCGACCAGCGTCGACAGGTCGTAGGCGACGTCTGCTGGCCAGTCGTCGCCGAATCCGCGGACGGTGAACGCGCAGTCCGTCGCGGCGAGCACTCCGCACGCTTCGATGACCAGCGAGTCGAAGTCGAGCTCGCAGTCCGGCGCGGGCTCGACGACCCCGGGCGGCCGCGTCGCGGGTTGGAGGCAGAAGGAGAAGGTCCGCTGCCCGCTCTCGGTCACCCCGTGTCCCCTTGTCTCCGGCGTCATGGTCGGCGTCCGACCAGGGTAGCCAGGCGCTGGCATCTGCCTATATGAATAATCTCAGTTATCCATATGACTCCAGGCCATCGCGGGTCCTGACTGGTTTTGGTTTTGTTTTTGATACCTGGTGTTTGCGTATCAATACTCTAACTGTAGAGTGGGTCTCACCTGCAGAAAGGGGCATCGATGGAGACGGGTGGGCCGCCGATCCGGCGTGGGAGCCGGGAAGAGCGGCGGGAGGCGACCGTGCGCGCGTTGACCGCCGGGGACGAGGCGGGGTGCGCCTACTGCGGTCAGCCGCTGCCGCCTATCCCCCGTCAGGGCGGGCGGCCGACGCCGTACTGCCCGGCCGATCCCGAGCGGTACGGAAAGTGGGGCGCGAAGGTCGTCACGTGTGCGCTGCTCGACGAGCAGCGCGAGATCTGGGTGACCGTCTACGGCCCCGACCAGCCGATGATCCTGCTCGACACCCAGTCGCTCGACGAGCAGCTCGGCTCGGCGTTGTCGGCGTTGGACCCGCTGCACGCGGAGCTGTCCGCGCTCCGCACGCACGTCACCGACCAGACCGCGGCGGCTCTCAAAGCGCGGGAAGAGGCTGAGGCGGCCCGCGACGAGGCGGTGGAGCAGGCCAGGGTGGCGAACGCGGAGCGAGCACACGCGATGGCCGCCGCGGAGGAGGCGCGCGAGGCTGAGGCGGAGGCCAAAAAGCAGTCCGAAGTGGACCGTGCCGAGCGCGACAGTGCGCTCTCGAATGCTTCTGCGGCAAGGAAGGCGCAGGAAGCGGCGTTGGCCGTTCGCGATGAGGCGGAGAACAATCGGCAGCGCGCGCTCGAACAGGCGGCAGCGGCGCATGACCGGGTCACGGGCCTGCAGCGCGAGATCTCGGCCTTGCGCGCGACAGCGGTCGAGGATCTCGAACAGGCCCGTCGCGACGCAGCGGAGGCACAGCAGGAGCTGCGGACGTCGTTGGCCGCCGAGCACGAAAGCCGGTTGCGCGACCAGGAACTGCGGATGCGCGAGCACGCGGCTGAGGCGGACGAGCGGGTGCGCGGGGTCCAGCTCGCGGCGGATCAGCGGGTCGCCGAGTCAGCGGCGCAGTTGAGTCAGGCGACCAAGGGGTACGCCGAAACGCTGGCGCCGCTGCACGCTGAGCTGGGGGAACTTCGCGTTCGCGTCAGTGCGCAGCAGGCTGAGCTGGACGAGTTGAAACGCCTGCGGGATGCAGAGAAGGCCGAGGAGACGGAAGAGGAAGCGGCTGGGCACTGAGGCGGCCGCACGCCTGGCTGGGTTGTGGTTCAATGACCTCAGTCGCCGGATCTTCCCGGCGGACTGTTCTTGCCCGCGGTGCTTTTCCTGGCCCGCCTCGGCGCACTTCATCGATCCCGGCCTCGTCAGGTCGTCCCCAGCCATGCCCACGAAACGGAGCACAACCATGCCCACCGAACGCCTCACCAACGGCACCGAACGAGCGCTCCTCGAGAACACGCTCGATCGCAACCGCGAAGCCCTCGTCGAGACCCTTCGCGGACTGTCCGAAACCGACGCCCGACGACGGCTCGTCGCGTCGCTGTCCACGCCGATCTCCGTGGTCAAGCACGCCGCCGCGGCCGAACGGATTTGGTTCCAGCGGTTCTGGGCCGGGCTCGAGGAGTCCGAGTGCGACGGCTATTCGAAGCGCGACGTCGGCACGTTCACCGTCACCGACGACGAGACCGTGGCCGACGTGATCGCCGAGTACGAGCGCGCCAGCCAGCGGTCGCGGGAGATCGCCGCGCGCTTCGAACTGGACGACACCAAGGAATTCCCCGGCGAGGGAACCATCAGCATGCGCTGGACGCTGCTCGGGATGATCCAGGAATTCGCCCGGCACGCGGGACACGGCGACATCCTGCGCGAGCAGATCGACCAGCCCCTGACCTGACTCCCCCGGCCCTGGCCGTGCCGTGCGGAGACCCGGCGGCACCGGCAGGAGTGCGTCGGCTCTGGATCGCGCGCTCAAGAAGCATCCTGGCGCTGCACAAGGAACAGCCTTCGGCGTTGAACTTTCGCTACGGCCAGCAGCATCCCGGCAGCGACGGCCGCGGAGCCGACCCCGAACAGCGGCGCGAGCGACAACGGCAGCACGCCCACTGCCAGCGAACCGAGCCCGAACCCGCACGCCTGCACGGTGAACGACAGCGAGAACCCGGCTGACCTCCGGTTCTTCGGGAGCAACCGCTGGAGGTTGACCGAGGTCGCGGCCACCAGCGGCGCGGTGCACCCGCCGATCAGCGTCAGCGAGCCCACCAGGCCAGCCCAGCCGAGGTCCGCCGCGAGAGCGAGCCCGCCGGCGACCAGACCGGCGAGGAACAGCCGCGGGTCGCCCGTCTTTCCCCGCCACGCACAGAGCAGGCTGCCCGCGATGCTGGCCCCGCTCAGCACGGCGATCACGACTGGCGCGGCCGCATCGGGCGCGCCCAGACGATGGACCAGCGGCAACGACGCGACCTCGATGGTGGACAGGAGCAGCCCGACGGTGAACGCGCAGCACAGCCACGGAAGGTAGATGATCGGCGGTGGCGGCGGGCCGTCATCGCCGGCACCGGCCCCTTGGTGCGCGCTCACGCGGCGCGGGACCAGGACCGCGGCAAGCAGGCACACAACGGTCATGGCGGCCAGCGGCAGCAGCGGTCCGGCCAAAGCGAGCAGAGCAACCAACCCCGGCCCGCCGACCAGGACGCATTCGAGGATGACCGCGTCGACCGAGACGGCCCTTGGCAGCTGCTCGTCGTCGACCACGTCGGCCAACAGCGTCCGAAAGCCGCCGGACGAAGCGCCCGCCGCGGCACCAGGCAACACGACGAGCGCGAGCAGCGCGGCGTTCGGCGCGTGCACCGCTGCGGCAGCGGTGAGCAGGGCGAATCCGGCTGCGGCGAGCAGAAGCAAGGCGGCCAGGCCGCGGGACACGCCGACGCGGTCAAGCCACCTCGCGAGCGGCACCGCGCCGGCCATCTCGGCGACGACATAGACCGACATCAGGACGCTGCCGAGCCGATACGACCCAGTGGTGGCCGTGGTCAGCAGAGTGAACGCGAGCGGCGCCATGGTCGCGGGGAGCCGGGCGCACTGGACGCCCGCCGACCAGTGCCAATACGCCCGATGAGTGAACAACGACATGCGAGTACGCTCGCCCGGCCCGGCGGTGCGGAATAGTGATTCGGGTGGAACCGAATGTTGCGGGCTTGCCGTGATCGAACTGGCCATGACCGCCGCGGGCAGCCAACGCGTCCGGTTCGCGATCTCCCCGCTGGAGGAGGCGCTCGGCGCGGTGCAGACCCTCCTGGGCGTCCGCGGGCATCCGGTGCACCTGCCGTGGGTGTCCAGCGCTCCCGCTCTCGACGATCTCGGCATCCCCGAGCTGGCCGCCGTGCTGAGCGCGCGGCACTACATCACGGAGTTCTTGAGCCCGCCGCCCGACGGCCCGGAAACGACCGCGGCAGCACAGCTGGACGCCGTTCGCGCCACGCCGCCCGGGCAGGTCGCGCTGGAGCTGGCGATGGTCGATGCCGACCTGAGCGGCTTGCCCGACGACCCGGCGACCGCACGGGATCTGCTTGCCGACCAGCTCGAGACCGTCTGGAACGCACTGCTCGCGCCGACCTGGCCCACGCTGCGCGAACTGCTCACCGCTGACCTCGCACACCGGACGCGCCTGCTCGGCGAGGGCGGGCTCGCCAAGGCGCTGGCCGAACTGCACCCGCAGGTGCGGCTGGCGGGAACGTCCATCCTCGTCGACGTCCAAGCCCGGGAACGGCTGGACATCGACACCCGCGGCCTGCTGCTCGTCCCGGCCGTGTTCGCGTGGCCGAACGTCGGGGTGGTGACCGTGCCGCCGTGGCAGCCGACGCTGCTGTATCCCGCCCGCGGCGTCGCATCGCTGTGGGCCTCGCCGACCGAACCGCCGGAGCCGCTGGTCGGCCTGATCGGCCGGACCCGCGCGCTGCTGCTCGCCTGCTTGGACCAGCCCTCGGCAACCGTCGACCTCGCCCAGCAGCTGCGCCTCGCGCCCGCGACAGTGTCCGCGCACCTGACCACACTGCGCGCAGCCGGGCTGCTGGCCAGCGACCGCAGCCGGCATCGCGTGCTCTACCGGCGCACCTCCCTGGGCGACGCGCTGCTCCAGGCCAGTCCACTCCGGTGAAGGCTCTGCTCGCGGTCACCCCAGCCAGGTAGCGAAGTCCAACAGGCCGGGATGTTCCTTGCGCAGCGCCGGGATGTCCGCCTGCCAACCGCCGTTGTTGGCGAAGTCGTAGCCCGCCACGGCATCAGGATCGCGGCCGGTCAGTGCCTCGCGCGGGATCGGCCGGTAGGTGACCGGCTCCCCCGTCGCCCGCGCCATGGCCTCAGAGATCTGCGGCATCGTCAGCTCGTCGCCGGCCAGCTCGATCGTCCGCCCGGCGTACTCGGCCGGGCGGGTGAAGGCCAGTGCGGCGAACGCGCCGATGTCGGCTGCCGCGATGAGCTGCACCGGCGATTCCGGCAGGAAGACGTCCGTCAGCACGCCGTCGCGGACGCCCAGCTGCGGGTGGATCTGGTTCTCCATGAACCGGACCGGACGCAGCGCGGTCACCGGAAGGCCCTGGTCGCGGGCGTAACGCTCCAAAGTGGACTTGGTCTGCCAGCGCGTGATGCCGTGCGGGGCATCGGCCGAGCCGACCGAGGCGTACACGAACGTCCGGACACCGGCTGCCGCGGCGGCGTCTGCGACGTTGCGGCCGTAGCGGAGTTCGTCGTCGATGGTGAAATCGGGCGGTGTGCCGGGATAGCCGAGGGTCGGCTGGACGCTGAAAACGCCGTCGGCGCCTTTGACGGCGATGTCGAGAGAAGCGCGGTCGCCCAGGTCGCCGCGGACGAGTTCGGTGCCGGCGGCGTCGAGTGCTTGTGCGGCGGGAGTGTCCGGGTCGCGGACCAGCGCGCGGACTCGTTGTCCGGCCGCCAGCAGTGCGCGGGCGGTCGCGCCGCCCTGGGTGCCGGTGGCTCCGGTGACGAGAACGGTGGTCATTTTTCCTCCTGCTGCCTGGATTCCCTTAAACGGGGATACTCCCCACTTTTCTTCAGCTACGATACGGGGACTATCCCCGATTAGGCAACCAGGAGGCGGCGATGCGGGCCGACGCCCAGCGCAACTACGACCGGCTCGTGGCGGCCGCGCGGAATGTCTTCGCCGAGCAGGGGGCGGACGCGCCGCTGGACGACATCGCGCAGCACGCGGGCGTCGGGAACGCCACGCTCTACCGCCACTTCCCCACCCGGCAGGCGTTGCTGGAGGCCGTTTTCCGCGACCACATCGACGCTCTGTGCCGGCAGGCGGACGAGCTGAGGTCGGCGGCGTCGCCGGGTGCCGCGTTGAAAGAATGGCTGGGCGAGGTCATCGCGCACGGGAGCGCGAAGCGCGGGCTTGCGGCGTCCCTGCTGGCAGCGTTGGGCGAGGAAAGCTCAGAGTGTCGCGCGGCGATTTTCGAGGCGGCGCAAGGGCTTCTGACCCGGGCGCAGGATGCCGGCGAAGTCCGGACGGATGTCTCGGTCGGGCAGGTGTTCAAGCTGGTCAACGCCGTCGCGCTGGCTACCGAGACGGAGCCGGACGCGGCCGCGCAGGCGGTCAGCTTGCTTGACCTGATCTTTCACGGCCTCGCTACGCCCTAGCCGCTACAGCCACCCGCTCGTCTCGGCCACCCGGACCGCCTCCGCGCGGGTGCGGGCTTGGGTCTTCCCGATCGCCGAAGACAGGTGGTTGCGCACAGTCCCCGCCGACAGGCCCAGCGCCGTCGCCATGTCCGCGACGGTCCCGCCTTCCGCCGCTGCGCGCAGGACGTCCGCCTCGCGGTCGGTGAGCGGGCTCGCGCCGCTGGCCAGCGATTCGGCGGCCAGCGCCGGGTCCACGAACCGCAGTCCGGCGTGCACCCGACGGATCGCGTTGATCAGCTGTTCCGGGCGCGAATCCTTCACCACGAACCCGGCCGCGCCCGCGGACATCGCGCGCGACAGGTATCCGGGGCGGCTGAAGGTGGTGCAGATCAGCACGCGGCATTCCGGCAGCGCGCGGCGCAGGTCGGCGGTCACGGCGAGCCCGTCGCGGCCGGGCATCTGGACGTCGACGAGCGCGATGTCGGGCGCGGTCCGCTGCGCGGCGGGCAGGACTTCGAGGCCGGAGCCGACCTCGGCGACCACCTCGAGGTCGGATTCCATCCGCAGCAAGGAAGCCAGCGCGCCGCGCACGAGCGCCTGGTCGTCGGCCAGCAGGACCCGGATCACGCCGCACCCGCCGGTCCGCGGGCCAGCACCCGGAATCCGCCGTGCGGGCCGCGGCCGTGTTCGAGCGTGCCGGACACCGCGGCCATCCGCTCCGCGAGGCCGGTGAGACCGTGCCCGGGGACGACGTCGGCCGGGACAGTGCCGTCGTCGGCGACTTCCAGCCAATCGCGGCCGACGCGGACGGTGCAGCGCTGGGCGTCGGAATGGCGGAGCACGTTGGTCACGGCTTCCCTCACCACATAACCGAAAACGCCCTGCAGATCAGCCGTCGCGGCATCGGTCTCGGCGGGCAGGTCTGCCTGGACTCCGGCGGCGCGCAGCGCCATCCGGGCGCCGGCGACTTCGGTCGCGAGCGACACGGTGCGGTAGTCGGACACGGTGGCGCGGACGTCGGAAAGGGCTTCCCGGCACAGCTCGTCCAGGTCCCGGATCTCGGCGAGCGCCGCTGCGGTGTCGTCCGTCGTTTCCAGGATCCGCCGGGTCAGGCCGAGTTTCAGCGTCATCGTGGAAAGGCTGTGGCCGAGGACGTCGTGCAGGTCCCGGGCGACGCGCTGCCGCTCCTGGTCGACGGCCATCCGCCGGATCTGCTCGCGGGCGAGCCTGAGATGGCCGATGGTGAACGTCAGCGCGTAGACGACGCCGAGGATCGCGGTGACGGCGACGAGCGTGAGCACCTGACCCCAGGCGACGCGGCCGTCCCGCACGAGCATCCACGCGATCTGGGCGGCGGCCGTCCCGAAGCCGAGCGGCAGGGAGAACCGCAGCGGCAACAGCATGAGCCCGGCGGCGATGGCGTAGGTGAGGCTGGTCAGGTACGCCGGGGAGCCGAGGATCAGCGCGGGGGTGATGCCGAGCGCGAACAACGCGGCCACCATCGCGATCCGCTGCCGCCGCAACGCGAGCGGGCCGAACCACAGCACCAGCAGGTACGCGACGGCGTAACAACCGAGGAAGCCGAAGACGAGCCCGGTGCGCACCGGGCCGTATTGCCCGTCCGCGAGGGCGATGACCCAGGTGACCAGGAATGCCATCATGACGCCGTTGACGACCACAGACCGGACGCGGCCGCGGTGCGGAGGGGCTGCTCCGCGCCGCGCGTCCGTCCAGAAGCTCCAGTCCGGCCACTGGCGGGCCGAGAAGCGGTCCGGATCGGGTTCGCGCACGTCGATCATGGTACGACTGCTTCGCCGATGATCACCCATGACAAACGGCACGGGCTCTTCCGGCGGGGCGATGCTGGGGTGGTTCCATGTTGCGCATAGCGAAATCCGGCCTGTCGAAATACCAGATCACCAGCGACGGCCGCCCGCTCACCGTCGTCGAGGGCCGGTCCGGAGGGCAGTTCCAGCTCGACGGCACCAGCTACCGGATCCGTCGTCGGCTCGGCATGTACCAGTTGCTAGCGGCCGACGGGTCGGTGCTCGCGAGCACCCGCCGGCCGGGCGCGCGAAGCTGGAGCGTCGAGAGCGGCAACGAGGTGCTTCGGTTCCGGCGGACCGGCCGCCGCGACCACGCTCGGGTCGACGAGGCCGGCAGCGTCTCCGTCAGCGCCGCTGACCTGCCGGGCGTCGAACCGGAGCTTCAGGTGTTCGTGCTCGCGGCCCTGGCGATGCGCACGCGCCGCCGACGCGTCGTGGTCGTCGCCGGGAGTTGAGCGGCGACTACGCTGGACAGGTTCGCCCGCCTTCGCTGGAGAGACCTTGTCCGACCGCCGCACCCTGACTGCCGACTGTACGAGCTGTTTCGCGCTCTGCTGCGTCGCGCTCACCTTCACCAAATCAGCTGATTTCGCCATCGACAAGCGCGCCGGCGACCCGTGCCCGAACCTGCAGCACGACTTCCGCTGCGGCATCCACGATCAGTTGCGTCCCAAGGGTTTCGCGGGCTGTACCGCGTACGACTGTTTCGGCGCGGGACAGCAGGTGTCACAGGTGACGTTCGCTGGCCGCAGCTGGCGCGAGGCTCCGGAAACCCGCGGGCAGATGTTCGCCGCACTGCCGGTGATGCGGCACCTGCACGAGCTGCTCTGGTATCTCGCCGAGGCCCGCTCGCTGACCGCGACCCGCGAGATCCACGCGGAGCTGGACGCCGCTATCGCCGAGATCGAGCAGGCGACGGCCGGCGACGCGGACGCGGTGCTGGCGATCGACGTCGACACGCGCCGGGCCCAGGTGAACCCGCTGCTGGTCCGTACCAGCGAACTGGTCCGCGCCGGAGCCGGGCGCAAGAAGGACCGCCGCGGCGCCGACCTGATCGGCGCGAAACTGGCCGGAGCGGACTTGCGCAGCACGAACTTGCGCGGCGCGTACCTGATCGCGGCCAACCTCCGGGGCGCGGACCTCCGCCGCGCCGACCTGATCGGCGCGGATCTGCGCGACGCCGACATCCGCGGCGCCGACTTCACCGACAGCCTTTTCCTTACCCAGTCCCAGGTGAACGCCGCCCGCGGCGACACCGCGACCAAACTGCCCGCACGGCTGACGCGACCCGACCACTGGTAGTCAGCGCGGCCGGGTCGACCCGACGACCACTCCGCCGAGCCGGGCGATCCAGCTGCCGCACACACAACGCACGTACTCGGTCCGGCTGGCCGCCGACGCGGGAACGACAGCGGAGGCGGGCAGCTCGGCCAGGGGCCAGCCGCAACGGGGGCAACGGTTTTCTTCCATGCCGCCATGGTGCGGTAATGGTTCAGTGCAGTTCAACCCTTACGGGTTGCCGCAGGGCGGAGTGGGACGTCGAGGGGACTTGCCAGGGAGTTCACGGCCTTGCCAGCCTTGCCGCGACCGTCGTGAAGCGGGCCTGAGTCGCGCGCCGTGGTGCCGACCGACGTCGGCGGGCACTATGAGTGCGGGGACGGTCCACGCGACATCCCCGTGTCGGGTCGCCGGGAGCGGCTTGCCGGTCGGAATCGTCGATCCGGAGAAAACGAGTTTAGCGGATGAATGACCCCGAAGCTTTTTCCTGGCGTTAACAAATAGCAAGCAGGTTGGGCGCGACGGGCGACAGCACGCGACCACACGGCGCAACGATTTGATAAGGGCAGATAATCTTTCTGTGCATGTACATCGGATGCCGCAGGCCGATATCATTCGCGAGTGTCGCATTTCCTGTTCGATTCGGGGAATGCGTTCAGGCGGCGGGGTTTATCGCGTCCCGGGGGCGCGCATGCACAGTCGATCGCCGGCATCGGCCGTCTCCGCGACGGCTGGAACTGTCCTCGTCGCAAGACCACGCACACCACAGAGAAGGGAATGTCATGAAACGCTCACTGTGGGCCAGAATTAGTGCGGTCGTGGGGGGGGGGGGCGGCCCGCGGGGGGGGGGGGCGGGGGCCGCCCCCCCCCCCCCCCACGCGCCGCGGTCGCCGCGCCCCCACGGCGGGCGGTTAAAAAAA
>NZ_JBHZAG010000009.1:0-171662 GCF_042754125.1 Amycolatopsis sp. NPDC059235 | reverse complement strand
GGGTCTCGTGGGCTCGGATTTGTTTATAAGACCCAGCGTTGCCCTCTGCTCCCACTGACGTCCGTGAGGGGAACCCTGAGGGACTCAGAGTCCCTCAGGGTTCCCCTCACGGATCTCCGCAGCGTCGGATCAGGTGCATCGGCCGGGAACCTCGGCGTCGCCGACCCGGAACCCGCTGCTGAAAGAACCCCAATGCGGCGTTGGGTGCGCAGGACGCAACGCCGCATTGGGTGCATGACACGCAACCAATGCGGCATTGGGTGCGTCGGATGCACCCAATGCCACATTGGGGCGGTCCGGGCGAGCGGGTCAGTCGAGTTCCAGCTCCGGCGAGTACATGTCGAACCAGTGGTGCAGGTCCAGCGCCCGGTCCATGCCGACGCGCTGCGCCTGGCTGATCGCCGCCGGATCCGTTTCCGCCGACTTCTGCAGCCACTCCCGGCCGACCATCTGGAACACCGGGTTGTCCTTCTGCGCCAAGGCTTCCTTGATCTGCTGCTGCAGCGCGATCGCGTACCCCGGGTCCTGAGTGGACGGATACGGGCTCTTCACCCGGTCCCGCACCGACGCGGGCAGCACGTGCTTCGTCGCGTGCCGCAGCAGGCTCTTTTCCCGGCCGTCGTAGGTCTTCAGCGACCACGGCGTGTTGTAGACGTATTCCACGAGCCGGTGGTCGCAGAACGGCACGCGCACTTCCAGGCCGACCGCCATCGACATCCGGTCCTTGCGGTCGAGCAGCTGCCGCACGAACCGGGTCAGGTGCAGGTGGCAGATGACCCGCATCCGGGACTCCCGCTCGGATTCGCCGTCCAGCAAGTCCACTTCGGACACCGCGGTCCGGTACTGGTCGGCGACGTAGGAATCCAGATCCAGCTTCTTGGCGAGGCCCGGTTCGAGCAGCGACCCCCGCTCGTCCATCAGGCTGTTGCGGAACGCCAGCCACGGGAAGGTGTCGGCCTTGACCGCGGCCTCGTCGTGGAACCAGCGGTACCCGCCGAACACCTCGTCGGCCGATTCGCCGGACAGCGCGACCGTCGATTCGCCGCGGATCGCCTTGAACAGCAAGTACAACGACGTGTCCATGTCGCCGAGGCCGGACGGGATGTCGCGGGCGCGCAGCACCTTGCGGCGGACCTCGGGGTCGCTGAGGTCGGCCGGGTTCAGCATCACGTCCTGGTGCGCGGAACCGACGAGCTTGGCGACGTCGCGGATATACGGCGAGTCGGGAGTGTCGCGCATCTCGTCGGGCTGGAAGTTCTCCTCCTGCCCGAAAAAGTCGACCGAGAACGTGCGCAGCTGCTCGCCCTGTTCGGCCAGCCGGGCGGCGGCGAGGCCGGTGACCGCGCTCGAGTCGAGGCCGCCCGACAGCAGCACGCAGCGCGGGACGTCGGCGACCAGCTGCCGGTGGACGATGTCGGTCATCAGTTCGCGCACGCGCTCGACCGTCGTCTCCTGGTCGTCGGTGTGCTGCTTCGCGTCGAGCTTCCAGTAGGTGCGGGTGTTGATGCCCTCGCGGGTCACGGTCACGACGGTGGCCGGGTCGACCTCGTACATGCCCTTCCACAGCGACCACCCCGGCCGCTTGGTGAAGCCCATCAGCTCGCGCAGGCCGTCGCTGTCGACCACCTTGCGCGCCAACGGGTTCGCCAGGATCGCCTTCGGCTCGGAGCCGAACAGGACGCCGTCGCGGGTGGGGTAGTAGTAGAACGGCTTGATGCCCATCCGGTCGCGGATCATCACGAGCTTCTGGTCGCGCTCGTCCCAGATCGCGAACGCGTACATGCCGTTGAGGTGGTCCACGACCTCGGCGCCCCACTGCAGGTACCCGTGCAGCACGACCTCGGTGTCGCTGTCGGTCTCCCAGCGGTGGCCCAGTTTGGTGAGTTCTTCACGGAGTTCGGAGAAGTTGTACGCCTCGCCGCTGTAGACCATCGCGACCTCGCCGTTCGGCGTCTTGACGCTCATCGGCTGCCGGCCGCCCGGCAGGTCGATGATCGCGAGCCGGCGATGACCCAGCGCGACCGAGCGGCGGACCCACGTCCCCCGGTCGTCGGGTCCTCGGCAGGCCATGGTCTCGGTCATCGCGTCCGCGATCTCCTGCTGCTGCGTGAGATCGGTGTCGTAGGAAACCCAGCCCGCGATTCCGCACATACGAGACCTCCCGGAGTTTAGTTAGTTAGTTGATACAACTATTGGTTACTCAGGTGTAACACGGACCCCCGATCTTTGTCTGCCCGAATTGCACTCTCTGTCCTTGATCCACTACCAGCTGTGCCGCAAGTCACCCACCAACTACGGACAGTCATCCACCCCGGCTGACCCGAATGGCGCTTGACGTAGTGGCGCGGGTCACCGGCCGTCAAGATCGCGTAAACGCCCCCAGGTCACCGCGTCAAGGAGGCGTCAGACGCGGGTGCTCACCCTCCGCGACGACCGCACAGTGGCACTCGACCGACGGTCACCCGGGCCGGGTGACCCTTTCTGAGAGGTGCCTCGTGGCGGATTTGCTGTACGCCCTATTGCTCATCGGCGTTTTCGCGGTGCTCGCCGGTGCCCTGCGCGGGCTGGAGAAGCTGTGAGCGGCGCGGGCACCGTGGCCAACATCGTCGGCGGACTGCTGGCGCTCGGCCTTCTCGGCTACCTGTTCGTCGCCCTCGTGAGGCCGGAGAAATTCTGAGATGAGTGACGTCGCGGCCGGCTTCCTGCAAGCCGGCGTGCTCCTGGTCGCCCTCGCGGTGGTCTACAAACCCCTCGGCGACTACCTCGCCCGCGTCTTCTCCACCGAGAAGCACTTGCGGGCCGAAAAAGCCCTGTACAAGATCGTGCGGGTCGATCCGGACACCGAACAGCATTGGAAGACCTACGCCTCGGGCGTGCTCGGCTTCTCGTTCGTCTCGGTGATCCTGCTGTACCTGCTGCAGCGCCTGCAATCGATCCTGCCGTGGAACTTCGGCCGCGGCCCGGTGTCGCCCGCCGTCGCGTTCAACACCGCGGTTTCCTTCGTGACCAACACGAACTGGCAGTCCTACACGCCCGAGACGACCATGGGCCACTTCGTCCAGATGGCCGGGCTCACCGTGCAGAACTTCCTGTCCGCGGGCGTCGGCTTGGCCGTGGCGATCGCGGTGACGCGCGGGTTCATCCGCTCGCGCACGGACCGGCTAGGCAACTTCTGGGTGGACCTCACGCGCGGCACGATCCGCGTGCTGCTGCCGATGGCGTTCGTGTTCGCGCTCGTCCTCGTCGCGCTCGGCGTGGTGCAGAGCCTCCGTTCCGGAGTCGCGGTGACGAACCCGGACGGCAGCAACAGCACCATCGCGCTGGCTCCGGCGGCGAGCCAGGAAGTGATCAAGGAACTCGGCACCAACGGCGGCGGCATCTTCAACGCCAACTCCGCGCATCCGTTCGAGAACCCGAACGTCTGGACCAACGTCGTCGAGATGTTCCTGATCCTCGTGATCCCGGTCTGCCTCACCCGCGCCTTCGGGCAACTGGTCGGCAACCGCAAGCAGGGCTACGTCCTGCTGTCGGTGATGGCCGGTCTGTGGACGGCGATGCTCGCGGTGATCTGGACGTCCGAAGCGCGCACGAACAGCCCGTCGGCGCTGGCCGCGGGGGCGAATCTCGAAGGCAAGGAACAGCGGTTCGGGATCGGCGGCACGTCGCTGTTCGCCGACACCACCACCGGCACGTCGACCGGCGCGGTCAACGGCGCGCACGACAGCCTGTCCGGCCTCGGCGGCGGGGGCACGATGCTGAACATGCTCTTCGGCGAGGTTTCGCCGGGCGGCGTCGGCACCGGGCTGTACGGGATTCTCGTGATGGCCGTGATCGCGATGTTCCTGGCCGGGCTGATGGTCGGGCGGACGCCGGAGTACCTGGGCAAGAAGCTCGGCAAACGCGAGGTCACCTGCGCGGCGATCTCGATGCTGGCGATGCCCGTCGTGGTGCTGCTCGGGTCCGGCATCGCGCTGATGATCCCGGCCACGCGAGACGCGCTCGGCAACTCGGGCCCGCACGGGCTGTCGGAAGTCCTTTATGGCTACACGTCCGCGGGCAACAACAACGGCAGCGCGTTCGGCGGGCTCACCGCGACCAGCGACTGGTTCCAGGCTTCGCTTTCGGTGGCGATGCTGATCGGCCGGTTCGTGCCCATCGTCGCGGTGCTCTGCCTGGCCGGTTCGCTTGCCTCGCAGAAGAAGGTTCCCGAAACCGCGGGCACGCTGCCCACCACCGGGCCGCTGTTCGGGACGTTGCTGACCGGCACCGTCGTCCTCGTCGCGGCTCTCACGTTCATCCCGGCGCTCGCGCTGGGGCCGATTGCAGAGGCACTGGCATGACCATCACCCAGGAGCGGACTCCGGAAGAGGAGACGCAACACCACGTCGAAAATGCCGGACGAGTCGGAGCCGGCGTCTTCAGCCCGAAGCAGCTGTGGTCGTCCATGCCGGACGCATTGCGCAAGCTGCACCCGAAGCATCAGCTCAAAAACCCGGTGATGTTCGTGGTGTGGGCCGGATCGGTCCTGACCACCGTCTTCGCGGTCACCGACCCGAGCGTGTTCACGATCCTCATCGCGGTGTGGCTCTGGTTCACCGTTGTGTTCGCGAACCTGGCCGAAGCCGTCGCCGAGGGACGCGGCAAGGCGCAGGCGGAATCGTTGCGGCGGACCAAAAAGGAGACCGTCGCGCGGCGGCTCACCGAGGACGGCTCCGAGGAGCAGGTGCCCGGCGTGGACCTGCGTGTCGGCGATCGGGTGGTGGTCGAGGCCGGGGAGGTGATCCCCGGCGACGGCGACGTCGTCGAAGGCATCGCCACGGTGGACGAATCGGCCATCACCGGCGAGTCGGCCCCGGTGATCCGCGAGTCCGGCGGCGACCGGTCGGCGGTCACCGGCGGCACCACGGTGCTGAGCGACCGGATCGTCGTGCGGATCAGCACCAAGCCCGGCGAGTCCTTTGTGGACCGGATGATCGCGTTGGTGGAAGGCGCTTCCCGGCAGAAGACGCCGAACGAGATCGCGCTGACCATCCTGCTGTCCACGCTGACCATCATCTTCCTGCTCGCCGTCGTGGCGCTGCAGCCGATGGCGGCCTACTCCGGCAGCGAGCAGTCGGTGATCGTGCTGACCGCGCTGCTGGTCTGCCTGATCCCGACCACGATCGGCGCGCTGCTGAGCGCGATCGGCATCGCCGGGATGGACCGGCTGGTGCAGCGCAACGTCCTCGCGACTTCCGGCCGTGCGGTCGAAGCAGCCGGAGACGTGTCGACGCTGCTGCTGGACAAGACCGGCACGATCACCTTCGGCAACCGACGCGCGACTGAGCTGATCCCCGTCGGTAAGTCCACTATGGAGGATCTGGCGCGCGCGGCCCGGCTGTCCAGCCTCGCCGACGGAACGCCGGAAGGCCGCAGCATCGTCGAGCTGATCGCCGAGCAGCACGGCCTTCCCGGAGCGGCGGACGAAAGCGAGAAGCTCGCCGAGTTCGTGCCGTTCACCGCGCAGACCCGGATGAGCGGTGTCGACCTCGACGGCCGTGAGGTCCGCAAGGGCGCGACTTCGGCGGTGCGCCAGTGGGTCCGCGAACGCGGTGGCGACGTCCCGGACGAGACCGAACGCGTCGTCGACGAGATCAGCCAGCAGGGCGGAACCCCGCTGGTGGTCGCGGAAGCCGCGGGCGGGACGGCGAACGTGTGCGGCGTGATCCGGCTGTCCGACGTGGTGAAGCCGGGCATGAAGGAGCGCTTCGAGGAACTGCGCTCGATGGGCATCAAAACGGTGATGATCACCGGCGACAACCCGCTCACTGCGCGCGCGATCGCCGAGGACGCGGGCGTCGACGACTATCTCGCCGAGGCCAAGCCCGAGGACAAGATGGCGCTCATCAAGAAGGAGCAGGAGGGCGGGCGGCTCGTCGCGATGACCGGCGACGGCACGAACGACGCGCCCGCGCTCGCGCAGTCCGACGTCGGCGTAGCGATGAACACCGGGACCATGGCGGCCAAGGAGGCCGGCAACATGGTCGACCTCGACTCGAACCCGACCAAGCTGATCGAGATCGTCGGGATCGGCAAGCAGCTGCTGATCACCCGCGGCGCGCTCACCACGTTCAGCGTGGCGAACGACCTGGCGAAGTACTTCGCCATCCTGCCGGCGATGTTCACCGGCATCTTCGCCCAGCTCGGCGCGCTGAACATCATGCACCTGGCGACGCCGAAGTCGGCGATCCTCTCCGCGGTCGTCTTCAACGCGCTGATCATCGTCGCGCTGATCCCGCTCGCCCTGCGCGGCGTCCGGTACCGGCCGTCGTCGGCGTCCGCGCTGCTGCGTCGCAACCTGCTCGTCTACGGCCTCGGCGGGATCGTCAGCCCGTTCCTCGGGATCTGGGTGATCGACCTGATCGTGCGCCACATTCCAGGGATTGGCTGACATGAACGTTTTGCTCAAGCAGACCTGGGCGGGCCTGCGCCTGCTCCTCGCGATGACCGTGCTGCTCGGCATCGTCTACCCGCTGGGCGTGTGGGCGGTGTCCCGCATCCCCGGCCTCCAGGGGCACGCCGAGGGTTCGGTGGTGACGCAGAACGGCCAGGCGGTCGGCTCGTCGCTGATCGGGATCGACCCGGTGCCCGCCGACGCCGCGCACGACCCGTGGTTCCACAACCGGCCCTCCGCCGGCTCGAAGGACGTGCTCGGGCCGGGCGACCCGTCGACGTCGGGGCCGTCCAACAAGGGGCCGTACAACGAGGATCTGACCAAGGCCATCGCGCAGCGGCGGGCCCTGATCGCCCAGCGCGAGGGCGTCACCCCGGCGGAGGTGCCCGCGGACGCGGTGACCGCCTCGGGTTCGGGGCTCGACCCGGCGATCAGCGTCGCGTACGCCGATCTGCAGGTGCTTCGCGTGGCCCGCAACACCGGGCTGAGCGAGGAGAAGGTGCGGCAGATGGTCGCGGACAACACGATCGGCAACGGGATCGGCGTGCCGGGCGTGAATGTGCTCCGGCTCAACCTTGCCGTGCATTCGGCCGCTCCTGGAGCACACTGAACACTGTGAGCACCTCTGACACACCCGCGAAGCCGCGCCGAGGAGAACTGCGGATCTATCTCGGCGCGGCTCCGGGGGTCGGCAAGACCTTCGCCATGCTCGGCGAAGCGCGCCGTCGCCTCGACCGCGGCACCGACGTGGTCGTCGGCCTGGTCGAGACGCACGGCCGCAAGAAGACCGCCGATCTGCTCGACGGGCTGGACGTCGTGCCGCGGCGCACGGTCAGCCACCGCGGGCACGAGTTCGCCGAAATGGACCTCGACGCGGTGCTCGCCCGCGCGCCCGAGGTCGTCGTCGTGGACGAGCTGGCGCACACGAACGTGCCCGGCGGACGGCACGAGAAACGCTGGCAGGACATCGACGAGCTGCTCGAAGCGGGCATCGACGTGCTGTCCACGGTCAACGTCCAGCACCTGCAGAGCCTCAACGACGTCGTCGAGCGGATCACCGGCGTCACCCAGCAGGAAACCGTGCCGGACGAGGTCGTGCGGCGCGCGGAGCAGCTGGAGCTCGTGGACATCACGCCGGAGGCGCTGCGGCGGCGGCTCGCGCACGGCAACGTCTACCCGGCCGAGCGCATCGACGCCGCGCTGGGCAACTACTTCCGGCCTGGCAACCTCACCGCGTTGCGTGAGCTGGCGCTGCTGTGGGTGGCCGACCAGGTCGACGTCGCGCTGCAGCGGTACCGCGCTGAGCAGAAGATCACCGACACGTGGGAGACGCGCGAACGGGTGGTCGTGTCGATCACCGGCGGTCCGGAAAGCGAGACGCTGATCCGCCGCGCCAGCCGGATCGCCAACCGGGCGGGCGCGGAGCTGCAGGTCGTGCACATCCTGCGCGGCGACGGTCTCGCCGGGCTCGGGCCGACCGCGATGGCCCGCTGCCGCACTTTGGCCGAGGAGGTCGGCGCGACCTTCCATGCGGTGGTCGGCGACGACGTGCCGACAGCGTTGCTCGACTTCGCGCGTGGGGTCAACGCGACTCAGCTGGTGATCGGCACGTCGCGGCGTTCTCGGGTCGCGCGGCTTTTCGACGAGGGCATCGGCGCGACGGTGATCCAGCAGTCCGGGCCGATCGATGTGCACATGGTCACGCACTCCTACGCCGGCGGACGGCTGCGGGCGCGGCTGGGCACGAGCCCGCTGGCGCCGTCGCGGCTCGTGATGGGCTGGGTGCTGAGCATCCTGCTGCCGGTCGTCGCCACCGGTCTCGGTGTGCTGCTGCGGGACGCGGTCGAGTTTTCCACCGACGTGATCCTCTTCGTGCTGTCGACGGTCATCGTCGCTTTGGTGGGCGGGCTCGGACCGGCTCTGGTGGCGTCGATTTTCGGTGCTGGGCTGTTGAATTTCTTCTTCACGCCGCCGCTGTACACGCTGGATGTGCACAGTCCGCAGAACGTCGTGACGCTGATCGCGATGATCGTGGTGGCGGTGATGGTGGCTCTGGTCGTCGCTTCCGCCGCCCGGCGGGGTGTCGCGGCGGCTCGGGCGCGGACGGAGGCGTCGCTGCTGGCTTCGTATGCGCGGACCGTGCTGACCAATCCGAATCCGATCGAGCGGTTGCTGGAGAAGGTGCGGGAGAACTTCGGTCTCACTTCCGTGACGCTGCTGGAGAAACGCAACGGCAAGTGGGACAAGGTCGCTTTGTCCGGGGGTGAGCCTTGTGCTGATCCGGATGAGGCCGATGTGGACATTGCGGTGACCGCCGATGTGCACCTGACGCTGCGCGGCCGCGCCTTGCCCGCCGCAGATCGTCGGGTGCTGGAAGCTGTTGCAGGACAAGCTTTGCTCGCCCTGCGGCAACAACGGATGGCCGCAGCCGCAGCAGCCGCCGAACGCAAGGCTGAGGCAACCGAACTGCGCACGACGCTGCTGTCCGCGGTCGGACATGACCTGCGGACGCCGCTCACGTCCATCAAGGCGGCGATCGGCAGCCTGCGCGCGCCGGATCTTTCTTTGTCCGATGAGGACACTGAGGAACTGATGGAAGCTGTCGAACTTTCGGCGGACCGGCTCGCCGGACTGATCGACAACCTGCTCGACTCTTCCCGGCTGGCGACTGGTGCGGTCACCCCGCATCTGCGTCCAGTCGGCTACGACGAGGTCGTCGCACATGCCTTGTCCAATGTGGATAACACGCAAGGCGTTCAGGTATTCGTGGATGCGCGGTTGCCTTCTGTGCAAGCGGATCCGGGCTTGCTGGAACGAGTGATCGCGAACGTCCTCGACAATGCTCTCCGACACGGCGGCGGCGACGTTTCGGCGCGGGCGAGCGCGCATTCGGAGTTCGTGGAACTGCGAATCGTCGACCACGGCAAGGGATTGCGGAAGGGCGCCGCGGAGTCCGCGTTCGCGCCGTTCCAACGACTGGGCGGAGACCGCGACTCGACGCCGGGCGTGGGTCTTGGGTTGTCGGTCGCGAAGGGGTTCACCGAGGCGATGGGCGGTACGGTTCGCGCCGAGGACACTCCAGGCGGAGGGTTGACGGTGGTGATCTCGCTGCCGGCCTGTACCGGCCGGGAATTGGTGGATGCTGAATCGGCTGAGGAGGGCGTGGCGCGATGACTGCCGACCCAACGGCGACGGTGCTGGTCGTCGACGATGAACCGCAGATCGTGCGGGCGCTGCGGATCAACCTCAACGCGCGCGGGTACAAGGTGATCACCGCACACGACGGCACCGCCGCGCTGAAAGCAGTCGCCGAGACGAAGCCCGACGTGGTGGTGCTCGATCTCGGCCTGCCTGATCTCGACGGCACCGAGGTGATCGCGGGCCTGCGCGGCTGGACCACGGTGCCGATCATCGTGCTGTCCGCACGCGGCGACTCGGCGGACAAGGTGCAGGCGCTCGACGCGGGTGCCGACGATTACGTGACCAAACCGTTCGGAATGGACGAACTGCTGGCGCGATTGCGGGCCGCGGTGCGACGTTCGTCGGTGGTGGGCACGGACGGCGCGGAAGCCGTGGTGGACACCGGATCGTTCACGATCGATTTGGCGGCGAAGAAGGTGCTGCGCGAGGGCCGCGAGGTGCACCTGACGAAGACGGAATGGGGAGTGCTGGAACTGCTGGTCCGCAACCGGGGCCGGTTGGTGGCGCAGAAGCAGCTGCTGCACGAGGTGTGGGGACCGTCGTATGAGACGGAATCCCATTATCTGCGGGTGTATCTGGCGCAGTTGCGGCGGAAGCTGGAGCCGGAGCCTTCTCGGCCGCGGCATTTGCTGACTGAGCCGGGGATGGGGTATCGCTTCGAGATCTGATCTCTGGCCGAAAGCCGTTTCGTTAGAAGACGAGCTGCTCGATCTCCTCGACGCGCCGGGTGAGCCGGAGAGAATTTATTCCGGTCGAGGAGGCTCGGGCTTCCTGGATGACTTCCCGTGCGGCGTCCAGGAAGCCCGCTCGGGCGTAGGATTCGGCTAGCCAGGTTTGATACAAGGCGACTTCACGCGCGTGGGTGGCTTCGTACCTGCCGATAGCCCGGGTGAGCAGCGGAGCGGCCTCTGCGGGCTGCCCGATTTCGATGAAGCAGCGACCGGCCATGACGTCGATCTCGTCGCGGTTCAGCCAGTAAACCCATTCCGGCTCCTTGACCCCGGCGGAACGCGCTTCGTAGGCGTCGTCCACGGCGTCCAGCGTCCTCCGCGCGGCCACGGAGTCTCGAGCCTTGGCGTACGCCCAAGCCACGCGTTCCAGCAGCAATGCCCTGGCAACGGGCGTCGCGCGCTCTGCGCCCTTGACAGCAGTCTTCGCCAGCAAGGCCGCGTCTACGGGGTTGCCGACGTTTGTCATCTGGTACGCGAGCGAGGAAAGAAGCTGACCGGCAAGCGTCTGGTCGTCCGCGTCTCGCGCGGCCGAGACGCCACGCAGGTACACGCGCTGCGCTTCCTGACAGTGCCCCGCGTCGCTGGCGACCCAGCCGACAAGCTGAGAGAGTTCGCCGATCGCGACCAGGAGCCTTTTTCCGATGCCCTCGGAATAGCTCCCGAATTTCACGATCTCCGTTGTGCCCGCCAATTCCCGGTGCACGATCGGAAGGAGATCCCCTCCGCCGACGGTGTCGTCCAGGCAGCGCAGATCGATCACCCGTCGTTCGATCTCGGAGGTCAGGCTTTCGCCGACCCGCCGTCCGGATGCCTGGTGCATAGCTGCGGGCGTGTCCGCCACCAGCCATTCGTGTGCCACCCGAAGAGGGTCCTGTGGCGGGCCGTAGAGAGCGTCCGCCGAAACGTTGAGCGCGCGCGAATACGCCGTCACATGCTCTGGCCGCACGGTCCGTTTGCCGTTCTCCAGAAGGCTCAAGTACGGCTTGGTGTAATGGGTCTTGACGGCCATAGCGGACAGGCTGACCCCGGCGGCCTCGCGCGCCGCCCGCAATCGCTGCCCTAGCTCGACCATGCCCGACCGCCACGCTTGCAAACCCTGGTAAACAGCAGCTCTATTCCCATCACGGCGTGTGACGGTCAGGCTACCGGAATGACGATCGCCATTGAAGAACTCGCCGGGCAGGGCCTTGTTTCCGAGGAACTGTTCACCCGGCTCGTGAACCGGATCTCCCGGGAGCACGACATGCGGCGCGAGTTCGCCGCGCGCATCATGGATCAGGCACTCGCGTACCTCGGGACCTGTTCCGCGGCGTCCGAGCCGCTGTCTCCGAGCGAGCCCGTCGACATCGGGTGGCACACGTTCATCCTTTACACCCGGGAGTACGCCGAGTTCTGCGAGCGGGTGGCAGGCCGGTTCATCCACCACGAACCCGCCGACACCGGAGCCATCCCGATCACGAGGACTCCGGAGGACTCGATGAGCGTGACCGTAAAGGCTCTGCGCGACGCCGGGTACGCCGTCGATCTCGAGCTGTGGACCGCGTCAGTGAAGTGCAACCAGTGCCGGGAAGGGTGTACGCACTCCGGTGGCGACACAGGATGCCACCAGTACCAGGTAAGCGCTGGTACGGTCCCCGCGTGAGGGAGCGATTCGCCTGGGGAGACCTGCCTGCGGCCGTCCAAGACGCGGTTCAGGCACACCTTGGCCAGGTCGCTGTCGTGCGCGAGATCGAGCAGGGGCAGAACTGCAATGCCGCTCTGGTGCTGAGCTGCGATCAGGGAGACGTCTTCCTGAAAGGCGTCCGAGGAATCAGCCCGCACATGCGGTGGCTCCGGAACGAGTCCGAGGCCGGAGATCTCGCCCCTGGCATAGCCCCGGCAACCCGCTTCAGCGAAGACATCGAGGCGGACGCCGCCTGGTTCGTCGTCGGGTTCGAGTACGTCAACGGTCGTCCGGCAGACCTGTCTCCGGGCGCTGACGACCTGGCGAGTGTCGCCACGACAGTCGCCAGGATCAACGGGCTTCCCGGTGCCGCTGCGCAGCCCCTCGGCAAACGCTGGGCGCCGGCCGACTGGTGGACGAAACTCGCCGCCGAGGCCCCGGACAAGGTCCTTGGTTTCGACATCGACGAGCTGACCGGCTGGTGCCGCGAAACTCCCAGCCTCGTCGAGGGGACCGCTCTGCTCCACACCGATCTCCACGAGCATCAGTTCATGATCGACGACGATTCGTCGTCGGTCCGCGTGATCGATTGGGGGCGGCCTGCTTCGGGTGCGGCGTGGGTCGACGCGGCCTTCTTGGTCGTGCGGCTCATCGCGGCGGGCCACACGGCGGGCGAAGCGGAGGAGTGGGCGTCCACGGTGCCGTCGTGGTCCACGCGCACGGACAAGGCAGTTACTGCATTTGCTTGCTATGTAGCGGGATTGTGGGGCTATCGAGCCGCGACCACGCCGTTTCCCGGAGCGACCAGGCTCGCTGCCGCGGCAAGGCAGTATGCCCAGTACCGGCTGGCGAGCTAGACCGGGCGTTGTCCCAACGCACAAAGCCCCCGCCGGTGAGAGCGGGGGCTTTGTTGTGCAGATCAAAAAGGGCTCTCGCAGAGCGAGCCCTTCACGGACCTCAGCGGGTGGTGGAACTCGTCGGGTTGGAGTCCGAAGTGGACGCGCTCGGCGACGAGGACGATGACGGCTGACCGCCGGTGGAGCTGCTGCCGGAGCTGGGCGGCGGGCTGTTCGGAGGCGACGAGGGGGTGCTCGGCGGGGTGGACGGCGTCGTCGAGGCCGTGGAGCTGGTCGGCGGTTTCGGTGTCGTCGGGTGGCTGGTCGGCGGGTCGCTGCGGTCCGAAGTCGTGCCCGGCACCGGCTGCCCGCCGCCAGGCTGCCCGCCGGGCTGACCGGCGTTCGGCGGAGGAGTGATCACGCTCGTAGTCGGCTTCCCGTCCGGACCCACGGCGACCACCGTGGTCGGCGTCGGCGGGGCGGTCTGGCCGGGCGTCGGCGAGCCGGGGACGGTCATCGGGCCGCCGGGGACGGCGTTGCCCGGGACGACGACCTGCGAGCTGCCCTGCAGTCCGCCCTGGCCGCCGCCGGTGCTGTTCGTCGCGGTGTCGGTGACCGAGCCGGGGCCGGCTAGTTCGGCGACCGCGGCGAAGGCCGTGGCCACCACGAGGCCGCTGACGCCCAGGATGGCGTAGCCGGAGCGGCTCAGCCGTCCGCTCGCGCCCTTCGGCGGAGCGGTGGGGGCAGCGCTCACCGCGATCTCGGGCGACGCTGAGCTTGGTTCAGGCCCGTCGGGACGGGACATGCAGGCTCCTTAGAAGGGTCAACGCTCAAGTCGAGGGGCGGCACGGGGGAGCGGGGCTCCGGCCCCGGATGCCAGGCGGGAGGTTATCACTGCTCAGGACCCGTTCGCGCGACCGAGGGACAGGGCCGTCACGGTCCGCAGCCGGGGGCGTGCGGCAGGATGGGGCCGGTGAACGAGCAGGAATCGCCCGTCCGGCTGGCCGCCTGGGTGCACGGGCAGGTGCAAGGCGTCGGTTTTCGCTGGTGGACCCGGATCCGGGCGCTCGAACTCGGGCTGACCGGATTCGCCAGGAACCTCCCCGACGGCCGTGTCGAGGTGGTCGCGGAGGGTAGCCAGAACAACTGTGGGCAACTGCTGGCGGCGTTGCGCTCCGGAACCTCACCCGGACGAGTGGATCAGGTAGTTGAACGCTGGACCGCCGCGAAAGGCGGGCTCGAAGGATTCCTCGAACGCTGAGCCGGGTGGGGCGGTTGCGGCTGATGGGGTGCTTGGGGTTGCCGGGGCGGTCGAACCTGTGCTAGGCGCGCCCGGGCGGCCTGGCCTCCCACTGCGCCCGACGACCCCCGGGTAGCCTGTCCCGAACCGGGGGAACCGGTAGCCATCCAGTACCCGTGGCCAAGAGGGGTCGGCAGCACGTGCACCTGAAAAGCCTGACGCTCAAGGGCTTCAAGTCCTTCGCCTCGGCGACCACGCTGCGCTTCGAACCCGGCATCACCTGCGTGGTCGGCCCGAACGGCTCCGGAAAGTCGAACGTCCTCGACGCGCTGCGCTGGGTCATGGGCACCCAGGGCGCGAAGGACCTGCGCGGCGGCAAGATGGAAGACGTCATCTTCGCCGGCACCGCGGGCCGCGCGCCGCTCGGCCGCGCCGAGGTCACGCTCACCATCGACAACGCCGACGGCGCGCTGCCGATCGAGTACGCCGAGGTCTCCATCACCCGCCGGATGTTCCGCGACGGCGCGAGCGAGTACGAGATCAACGGCGACCGCTGCCGCCTGATGGATGTCCAGGAACTGCTGTCGGACTCCGGCATCGGCCGCGAGATGCACGTCATCGTCGGCCAGGGCCAGCTTTCGGCGATCCTGGAATCGAAGCCCGAGGAGCGGCGCGCGTTCATCGAGGAGGCCGCCGGCGTCCTCAAGCACCGCAAGCGCAAAGAGCAGACCCTGCGCAAGCTCAACAACATGCAGGGCAACCTGGACCGGCTCACCGACCTCACCACCGAGCTGCGCCGCCAGCTGAAACCGCTGGGCAAGCAGGCCGAGATCGCGCGCAAGGCCCAGTCAGTGCAGTCCGACCTGCGCGACGCCCGGCTCCGGCTGTTCGCCGACGACCTGGTCACCCAGCGCGAATCCATCCAGCGCGACGAGGCTGACGAACGCACTGCCCGGCAGCGCCGTGCGGAAGTCGAGCAGGCGCTGGAAATCGTGTCCGCTGAGGAAACCGAGCTGGAGGCTTCGCTCGCCGAGGACGCGCCGCGACTGCAGATCGCGCAGGAGACTTGGTACAAGCTGTCTGCGCTCACCGAACGGCTGCGCGGCACCGTGCGGCTGGCGGTGGAGCGGCAGCGGCACCTTTCTTCGGACGTCTCAGCGCCGACTGGCGGCCGCGACCCGGAGGAGCTGCTTGCCGAGGCCGAGCAGGCCGCGGAGCGCGAGCAGGAGCTGACCGAAGCGGTCATGGAGGCTCGCGAACTTCTCGCGGAAACCGTGCTGCGCCGGGAAGATCTCGAACAGCGAGTGCAGGCCGCGGAGCGCGCGCACTGGGCCGCGGTCCGGGCGATCGCCGACCGCCGTGAGGGCATGGCGAAGCTGACCGGTCAGGTCGAAGCGCTGCGCAGCAAGAACGGCGCGACCGCGGAAGAAGTCGACCGGTTGACGGTCGGTCTGCAGGAGGCTGCCGAGCGCGCCGAGATCGCGGTCGAGGAGCTGGAAGAAGCCAAAGCCGTTGGCGGCACGGAGGAATCCGACGACGCCGACCTGCAGCAGCGCCACGACCGCGCGGTGGAGGCGAACAACGCCGCCAAGGCCCGCGTCGAAGAACTGGTGAAGGCCGAGCGCGGTTCCGAGCGGGAGATCGCGTCGGAGAAGGCGCGCGTCGAGGCGCTGTCGATGGGGCTCAAGCGCAAGGATGGCGCGGGCGCGCTGCTGGGTGCGTCGGCGGAATTGCCGGGCCTGCTCGGTTCGGTCGCCGCGCTGCTCACCGTGCAGCCGGGCCACGAGGTCGCGCTGGCCGCCGCGCTCGGGCCGGTGGCCGACGCGGTCGCGGTGTCCGGCGGCGAGAACGCGCTGTCCGCGCTGAAGTACTTGAAGGACACCGATTCCGGTCGCGCCGGGATCGTGCCGGTCAGCGCCGGGTCCACTGTGGACACCAGCTCGTGGCCGACGCTGCCCTACGGCGCGCGCTGGGCCCGCGAGGTCGTCAACGCGCCGGAGCAGCTGCGGCCCGCGGTCGAGAAGGCGCTGGACCGGCTCGCGCTGGTGCCGGATCTGGACGCCGCGCGGCAGCTCGTGGCCCAGCACCCGCAGGTGCGCGCGGTCACCGCTGAGGGCGATGTCTTCGGGGCCGACTGGATCGCCGGTGGTTCCGCCGCCCGCGAGAGCGTGATCGAGGTCCAGGCGGCGGTCGACGAGGCGCAGGAACGCTTGCGCACGGCCGAACGCGCGCTGGAGCAGTACTCCGCCGAACTGGAAGGCGCGCGCGCCGAGCAGCAGTCTCGCCGCGAAGAGGTCGGCCAGGCGAAGGACGCGCTCGGCGAAGCCAAGGTGCGCAAGGCCCGTTCGTCCGAGCGGCTCAACCGGTTGCAGCAGGCGGCCCGCTCCGCGCAGGCCGAGGTCGAACGGCTCACTCAGCAGCGCGCGAAGGTCGAGCAGAGCCGCGAGCAGGCGCTGGAACAGCTGGCGGAGTTGGAAGAACGGCTCGCCGCGGTCGCCGAGCAGCCGGTCGAGGACGACCCGGACACCGCCGAGCGCGACGAGGCCGCCGAGCAGCTCGCCGTGGTACGGCAGGAAGAAGTCGAAGCACGGCTCGCGCAGCGCACCGCCGAGGAACGCGCGCGCAGCATCGCCGGGCGAGCGGAATCGTTGCGCCGTGCGGCTTACGCGGAGCAGCAGGCCCGCGAGCGCGCGGCCAAGGCTAGGGAAGCGCGCGAGCGGGGCGCGGAAATCGCGAACGCGGTCGTCAACGCCGGTGAGTTCGCCTTGGAGCGCATCGAGATCTCGGTGCAGCGCGCGGCCGCCGAACGCGACGAAGCCCAGGCACAGCGCCAAAGCCGCGAAACCGCGCTCACCGCGGTGCGCGCGAAGGTGCGCGAGCTGTCCGGCGAGCTGGAGAAGCTGACCGACGCCGTGCATCGCGACGAGGTGTTGCGCGCCGAGCAGAAGCTGCGGCTGGAGACGCTGGAAGCCAAGATCGCCGAGGACTTCGGCATCGGTCTCGCGGACCTGGTCGAGGAGTACGGCCCGAACGTGCCGGTTCCGCCGAGCGCGGGCGAGATGGCCGAGTACGAGGCGGCCAAGGAACGCGGCGAGGACGTCACGCAGCCGCCGCCGATGCCGTTCGACCGCGACACCCAGGCCCGCCGCGCCAAGCGCGCGGAGAAGGACCTGACCCTGCTGGGCAAGGTGAACCCGCTGGCGCTGGAGGAATTCGCGGCGCTGGAGGAGCGGTACAAGTTCCTCTCCACCCAGCTGGAAGACCTCAAGGACACCCGCAAGGACCTCGAGGCCGTCATCAAGCAGGTCGACGAGAAGATCCTGGAGGTCTTCGCCTCGGCCTACACCGACGTGGCGCGCGAGTTCGAGACCGTCTTCGGCGTGCTGTTCCCCGGCGGCGAGGGCCGGATGGTGCTCACCGAGCCGAACGACCTGCTCGCCACCGGCGTCGACGTCGAGGCGCGTCCGCCGGGCAAGAAGGTCAAGCGGCTGTCGCTGCTGTCCGGCGGCGAGAAGTCGCTGGTGGCGGTCGGCATGCTGGTCGCGATCTTCCGCGCCCGCCCTTCGCCCTTCTACGTGATGGACGAGGTCGAAGCGGCGCTGGACGACACCAACATGCGCCGGCTGATCGGCCTGCTGGAGCAGCTGCGCGATTCGTCGCAGCTGATCATCATCACGCACCAGAAGCCGACCATGGAGATCGCCGACGCGCTGTACGGCGTGAGCATGCAGGGCGACGGCATCACCAAGGTGATCTCGCAGCGGCTGCGCGCGGCGGACGAGGAACCGGTCCCGGCTTCCTGAACGGGGTTGCGCCGTCCGGGGCGATCCTGCCCGAACGGGCAGGCCTGACCGGGCAGTCGTCCGAACGGCCAACTGCCGCCGTGCCCGCACGTCTTCAGGGGTGTTCGAAAGCAACACATCCTGGAGGGGATTCGACAATGCGCACCATGGTGGCCCGCACCCTGATTTCCGGTTCGATGCTCGGCGTTGCGCTGGCAGTCGCCGCGTGCGGCGGCGGTTCGCAGACCGGACAGGCCGCGGCGGTGCAGAGTTCGCTCTCCGCCGCGCCGACCGCTTCGTCGGTGGCAGCACCGAGTTCCTCGGCCACGCCCTCGCCGTCCACTCAGGCGCAGGCCCCGACGCACGCGAGCAAGCCCAAGCCGCACCCGACCCCGGCCACGCAGCAGCCCAGCGACCGCCTGCCGGGCAAGGGCGAACTCGGCAACGGCGCGGACTGCGGGCCGATCGACGGCCCCGGCGGCAAGGTCGACGTGGTGACCGAGGCGATGCCGGCCGGAACCGTCGGCTGCACCGAGGCGATCGACGTGATGTCCGACTACCTCGCCCAGGCCCCGACCAAGGCACAGGGCACCGGCCGCTTCCTCGACGTCGACGGCTGGAACTGCGGCTACGACGGCGGAAACGGCGGCAGCAAGCAGATTTTCTGCGGCAGCAAGGGTCTTTCGTTCCACGGCAAGGTCGTCTGAGCGAGGTCCGTTTCTCTCGCACCCCGGGTACGAAAGGGTAGAAGCGGACGCGACGGGTGTCCGGGCGAGGCCCGCTGCTGGCACGGTCGATCTCGTCCGGCGGCGCGGTCGCCCCGCGAGCCGGGCTCACCTTCAAGGCAGCACTGGGAGAAAGGTTCCACAGCGATCATGCCTTCACTCGTCAAGAGACTCGCGATCGGCGGCGCCGCGGCGCTCGCGCTGGCCGTCACCGTTCCGGCCGGTCAGGCGTTCGCCACCGACCGGGTCGCCTGCAACGGCCGCACCGACTTCGTCCAGCTGCGCCTCGCGGGCGGAAACCCGTGGGACGGCAGCGATGTCGCCTGCTTCGCCAATTCCGGCGCGGTGTACGTGGATCTGGGCGGCGTCGCCCGGGTCGACTCCGGCAACAACTCGGTCACCCTGTACTGGGACGGTGGCCAGGCCAGTCTCGGCCACTGGCAGGGCGCCGACCTGAACTTCGTGCACGTGCGGCAGGTCGTCATCCACTGACGGATTTCTCGCGACGGCCCGGCTTCCCTGCGGAAACCGGGCCGTTTCGCTGACACTCGCCGCCACACTGCCGTCCCGGGTGTCACCGATTAGGGTGATCTTGGCCGATCGGCGGCTGCATCCGGGAGGACGGTGTTCATGCGGTTCACGCGCAAGATGGTTGCCGCGGCGTCGATTCTCTCGCTGGGCGTGCTGGTCTCGGCGTGCGACGGGAGCGCTGACCCGGCCGGTGCCGTCTCCTCCCCGCCGTCGGTCCCGCTCACGGTCACGTCCGCGCAGTCGAGCGCCCCGGCCGCGTCCCCGGGCAAGACGTCCAGCCCCGGCAAGTCCGCGAGCAGCGGTCCGGACACCGGCGAAACGGTCGGCCCGCCGGTCGATTGCGGTCCGATCGACGCACCGAACGGAAAGGTGGGCCTGATCGCCACGGAGACCAAGGCGGGCCGTCCTGGCTGCACTGAAGCGATCGACGTGATCACCCAGTACTTCCAGGACGCGCCCAAGAAAGCCGAGGGCACCGCGCACGTGCTGAACGTGAGCGGCTGGCGGTGCATGGCCGACACCGGCGCGCAGGGCAGCGGGCGGATCGGCTGCGACAAGGACGGCCTGGTCTTCTATACCCAGCCGTAAGCGCACTCTCGCCGGGTCCCCTCGGGAACCCGGCGAGAGAAAAGCGCTTGCTACGCGGGGGTTTCCGCGGGTTCTTCGACCTTCTCGACGTTCGGGTCCACCCCACGCCGCCGCAGCGACAACAGGCCGCCCACGACGAGCGTGATCAGCACGCCGGCGAAGGTGTACCAGTAGGTCGCCAGCGGCACGAGCGTCTTCGTCGCCGCGCCGAAGTGGATGTGCACCTCGGTCGTCGCCTTGTCGAATTTCACGAACAGGATCAGGAACGCCATCCCGACCACCGAGCAGGCGAAGGCGATCACCGCGTCGGACTGGCGGGCCTTGCGCACCAGCAGCCCGAGGAAGAACGAGCCGAGCAGCGCGCCGTAGGTGTAGCCGACGATCCCGAGGCCCTGCTGGATCACCGGGTCCTTCGAGTTCGTGAACATCGAGGCGAACACGGCGAACACCGCCGCCCAGATGAGTGTCCACATGCGACCGTGCCGGAGCAGCTTCGCGTCCTCGATCGACTTGTGCGTGAACCGCTGGTAGAGGTCGGCGATGGTGGAGGTGGACAGCGCGTTGAGCGCGGACGCGAGCGCGCCCATGGTCGAGGCGAGGATGCCGGCGATCAGCAGCCCGGCCAGCCCGACCGGAAGGTCGTTGACGATGAAGTTGGAGAACACGTCGTCGCCGGACATCTTCCCGGCCGCGACCGCGGTGGCCGTCGAGCCGGTCTTGCCGCCGGTGTAGACCCACAGCATCGCGCCGACGAGCAGGAACAGCGCGAACTGGACGAACACCACGATCGACGAGCCGATCAGCGCGCGCTGGCCGTCGCGCAGGTTCCGGCACGACAGCAGGCGCCCGACGATCAGCTGGTCCGCGCCGTGCGAAGCCATCGACAGGAACGCGCCGCCGACCACCGCGCAGAGGAACGCGTACGGGTTGGTGAGCAGGTTCGACGCGAAGTCGGTGAGCTGGAACCGGCCCTGGCTCGAAGCGATCTGCGTCCAGCCGGACGGCAGCTTCGTGGACAGGAAGATCACCGCGCCGATCGCGCCGAGGATGTAGAGCGACCACTGGATGACGTCGACCCAGATCACCGACTTGATGCCGCCGACGAACGCGTAGATCACGGTGAGCAAGGTCAGCAGGACGACGATGTGCCAGTACTCGGTGTGGATGCCGTAGTGGCCGAGGATCGCCTTGATCGGGATCGCCCCGGCGAACAGCCGCAGCCCCTCGGCGAGCAGCCGGGTCACCACGAAGGTGACCGACGCGGTGCCCTGAAGGCCGCGCCCGAAGCGGCGGCCGAGGAATTCGTACGCGCTCACGTAGTTGCCGCGGAAATAGCGCGGCAGGAGCACGAACGCGGCGATCACGCGGCCGATGATGTAGCCGAAAGCCACTTCCAGGAACAGGAAGGCGCTGCCGAACACGAGCCCGGGCGTGGAGATCACGGTCAGCGTGGACGTCTCGGTGGCCACCACCGAGAGCGTGACCGCCCACCACGGCATGCTGCGCTCGCCGACGAAGTAGTCGTTCGCGGACTTCTGTCTGCGCCCGATCAGCACGCCGATGACCGGCATCGCCGCGAGGTACACGATGACGATCACCAGATCGACTGGATTCATGGGGTTCTCCTACCGTGATTGCCCGGATTCCGCGACCCGGAGCCGGGTCGCGGCGCCCCCCAGCGGGGCGGGGAGATTCAGGGGAGCCGCACCCGGCGTCAGCGCGCCGAGCAGGCGGGGACCGCTCGCGCCGGTGGCCGAGGGCAGCGTCGCCGGGACGCCGCACCAGCTCAGCCAGCCGAGCAACGCGGTCAGATAAGCCTCTTTGCCGGAACCGGGGAGGCCGAGGTCGTCGCTGGTGCGGAGCGCGCCGTCGGGCAGGAGCCGGGCGAGCGCGGCCATCGTGGCGGGGTTCGCGACGCCGCCGCCGGACGCGACGACGGTCGCGACGCCGTGCCGCCGGCATTCCGCGGCGACCGTCGCGGCGGTCAGCTCGGTGAGCGTGGCCAGCAGATCCTCCGGGGACAACGGCGGCAGTCCGGACAGGGCCGCGTCAAGGTATCCGCCGTGGAAGTGCTCCTTGCCAGTGGATTTCGGGGGAGCGGCGGCGAAATAGGGGTCGGCCAGCAACCGGTCGAGCAGGTCTTCCCGGACTGAACCGGCGAGCGCGAGCCGTCCGTCGACGTCGGCGGACAGCTTGCCGTCGCTGACGTGCGCGGCGGCGAGATCGAGCAACGCGTTGGCCGGGCCGGTGTCGTACGCGAGCACCTTGTCGGACTGCGTGACGACGGTGATGTTCGCGATGCCGCCGAGGTTGAGCGCGGCCACCGGGCGTCCGGTTTCTTCGGCGAGGCCGCGCAGCCACATCGCGTCGAGCGTGCTCGCCAGCGGCGCGCCCTGGCCGCCCGCGGTGATGTCGCGGATGCGGAGGTCGGCGATCACCGGCACTCCGGTGCGCTCGGCGATCCACGCCGGCTGGCCGAGCTGGAGCGTGCCGAGCGCGACGCCGTTTTCGACCCAGTGGTAGACGGTCTGGCCGAGCGAGGCGATCACGTCCACCGGCCCGTACGCGGCGATCCCGCGCGCGGCCGCGTCCGCGAACGCCTGGCCGACCCGGGTGTCGAGGACGGTCAGCTGCCGCGCGCTGCTCGGCCGCGGCGGGAGGGCGTCGAGGAGATCCGCGCGGAGGTCGGGGGGATAAGGCACGTCGAGCTCGCCGAGCGGGGTGAGGACGACTGTCCCGTTGTCGTCGCGGATTTCGGCGACCGCGACGTCGATCCCGTCCACGGACGTGCCCGACAGCAGCCCGAGGACGCGGAAACAGTGGCCGGCGGGGGTGGTCATCCGATGTGGTCTAGTCAACGCCGAAGGGGTGGCGCAAGACGCTTCGTGGAGTCTTGGCCGAATCGGAACCGTTCGCGTTACTCGTTGGCCTCCAGGTGGGGTGTCCCGTGGCTTGTGCACGCGGATGACAGGATGGTGGCGTGTCGAGCACCTGGTTCTGGATCGTTGTCGTCGCCGTCGTCGTCCTGGTCGCCGTTCTGGTGTCCGGGCTGCTCATCGCGCGCAAGCGGCGGATCAGCATGGCCGAGCGGCGCGAGGTCGAGGAGAAGCCGAAGGGCGGCGGGTATGCCGCGAGCGGCGGGATCTCCTTCGCTTCCGGCGGGACGGCCGTCGAGGCCAAACCCGAGCCTTCGCCGGAGCCTGCTCCTTCGCCGGAGCCGGTGGTCGAGCACCCGGTGGAGGACCGCCCGGAGGTCGACGGCCAGCCCGCGGTCGGCGACGACGCCGCGGTCCCGCGAGACTCCGACCAGCGCACGGTGCGCGACGTCAAGCTCCCCGAGCCGGTCGAAGAAGAGGCCCCCGAGGCCGTCGTTCCGGGAACCGTCGAGCCGATCGAGGAGATCGAGTCTCCGGCCGGCCGCCTGGAGCGCCTGCGCGGCCGTCTGGCGAAGTCCCGTTCGGTGTTCGGGCAGAGCCTGCTGGGCCTTCTCGGCGGCGGTGACCTCGACGAAGACTCTTGGCAGGACGTAGAGGACACGCTGCTGCTGGCAGACCTCGGCGCCGCCACGACGACCCAGATCGTGGACCGCCTGCGCGACGAACTGAACCGCCGCGCGGTGCGCACGTCGGACGAGGCGCGCGAACTGCTGCACGAGGTGCTGACCGCGGCGCTGTCGACGGACGCCGAGCGCGCGGTCCGCGCCCTGCCGCACGAGGTAGACGGCAAGAAGCAGCCCGCGGTGGTCCTCGTGGCCGGCGTGAACGGCACCGGCAAGACCACGACGACCGGCAAACTCGCGCGAGTCCTGGTGGCCCAAGGCGGAACCGTCGTCCTCGGCGCGGCCGACACCTTCCGCGCCGCAGCCGCCGACCAGCTCCAGACGTGGGGCGAACGGGTAGGCGCGTCCGTCGTCCGAGGCAAGGAAGGCGCAGACCCGGCGGCGGTCGCGTTCGACGCGGTCAAGCAGGGCATCAGCGAGGGCGTGGACACGGTCCTGATCGACACCGCGGGCCGCCTGCACACGAAGACCGGCCTGATGGACGAACTCGGCAAGGTGAAGCGGGTCGTCGAGAAGCAGGCGCGGGTGGACGAGGTGCTGCTCGTGCTGGACGCCACGACCGGACAGAACGGCCTCGCGCAGGCGCGGGTGTTCGGCGAGGTCATCGACGTGACGGGGATCGTCCTGACGAAGCTGGACGGCACCGCGAAGGGCGGGATCGTGTTCCAGGTCCAGCGAGAGCTGGGGGTGCCGGTGAAGCTGGTCGGATTGGGTGAAGGGCCGGACGACTTGGCGCCGTTCGAGCCTGGTGCGTTCGTGGACGCTTTGCTGGGCTGATTCCCCTGGCCGGGTGAATAAGGGTTAAAGCGGACATCTCTCGCAGCGCGGCCTGCCACGGTAGGCGCAGGCACAGCTGTGAGGGGTGGAATGAGCGTCGCGCTGATCTTGGCGATCGTCATCGGCGGGACGTTGCTCATGGCCGGGGCGCTCGTCTGGTTCCTGGTCTGGAACAGCCGTTCTTTCAAGCGCGACCAGGAACAGGCCATGGCCCGGCTGCGGGAGGAGATCCAGCGGCGCGGGTGGCGGTACGAGGAGCGCAACGACGCCTACTGCGCCTATTTCGACGAGGGCGATCGCTACATCGAGCGGAACGCGGTGGAGCAGGTGATGAACCCGCTCGGCCCGTACTTGAACCGGCGGGAAATCTACGAGGCTCGCCAGATCGTCACCGGGACTCATCGCGGCAGGCCGTTCCTCGCCGGGACTTTCCGGGCGCGTACGCCGTTGCAAGGCGAGAACTACACGCTGGGCGTGATCTGGGTGCGCGGCCCGGGAACCGGCCCGGCCTTGCAGATCAGCCGGGTCGCCGAGTTGTCCAGCCGGGTCAACGCGCACCTCGGGCAGGGCGACGTGCAGACCGGCGACGCCGAGTTCGACCTCCGGTACGAAGTGCGCAGCGGGAACGCTGATTTCGCCCGCGCCGTGCTGAATCCGGTCGTCACGGCGTTCCTCAAAACCGATCCGCGCAAGTTTCGAGGGTTCACGCTGGTGGGCGGGAAGCTCGACTTCTTCGACCAGGTCAGCGATCACCGGGATCCGCGGTTTCTGCTGCCCGCCCTCGACCTGCGCTGCGACCTTCTCGACCGCATCCCGAATTCCGTCTGGCACTAGGAGAAAACCCATGCACCGCCCGATTTTTCTCGCCGCCTGTGCGCTCGTCCTCACCGGTTGTTCCGTGAGCGTGGGCGTGGGCGGGGACAAGCAGGTCTCGAAGGAGAACTTCGAAAAAGGCATCTCCGACGCGCTGCAGCAGTCCATCGGCAAGCGGCCGGACACCGTCGCCTGCCCGGGGCCGATCAAGGCCGTCGAGGGGGAGTCGATGCGCTGCGTCCTCACCGCCGGTGGACAGAAAGTCGGGCTCACGGCCAAAATCAGTGCGGTGAACGGCACCGATGTGAAGTACAACGTCCAGGTCGATCAGAAACCGATGAATTGACCGGCGTCACCCTCCGCCTGCTCGGCGAAGCAGATCGAACCAGGGTCCACGAGATCCTCTCCACTCCCGAAGTAGCGCAGTGGTGGGGCGAAGCCGACGAGGAAACCGACGGCCTGCTCTCGAAAGAAGGCGACCAGCACGCCTACGCCATCGAGTACGAGGGCCAGACCGTCGGCGTGATCCAGAGCTGGGAAGAGCTCGATCACCGCTACCGGCACGCCGGAATCGATCTTGCCGTGCACCCGGACCACTACGGGCTCGGGCTCGGCGCGGAGGCGATCCGGATCCTCGCCCAGCGGCTGTTCGACCAGGGCCACCACCGGCTCACCATCGATCCGGCGGCGGCCAACGTCCGCGCGATTCACGTGTACGAGAAGCTCGGCTTCCGGCGCGTCGGGATCCTCCGCGATTACGAGCAGGGACCCGACGGGACCTGGCACGACGGGCTGCTGCTGGACCTCCTCAAGGGTGAACTCAGGTAACCGGCAGCTGCTGCGAAAGCCGGTCCGCGATCTTCTGCACCACTGGCGCGATGTGGCTCACCGCGTCCGCCGTCAGGCGTCCGGACGGGCCGGAGACCGACACCGCCGCGGGCACCGGTGCGCCGGGGATCGCGACGGCGATGCAGCGCACCCCGAGTTCCTGTTCCGCCTCGTCCAGCGCGTAACCCTGTCCGGCGATCTTCTTCAGCTCCACCGCCAGCGCGTCCGCGTCCGTGAACGTGTGCTCGGTGTACGCGGGCATGCCGGTGCGTTCCAGCAGCGACGCGACCTCGTCGGCGGGCAGTTCCGCCAGCATCGCCTTGCCCACGCCGGTGCCGTGCGGCAGCAAACGCCGGCCGACCTCGGTGAACATGCGCATCGAGTGCTTCGAGGGCACCTGTGCGACATACACCACCTCGTCGCGTTCCAGCACCGCCAGGTTCGCCGTTTCGCCGACCTCCTCGACCAGCTCCACCAGCAGCGGCCGCGCCCACGCGCCGAACTGCATGCTCGCGTTCTCGCCCAGCCGGATCAGCCGGGCGCCGAGCGCGTAGTGCCGGTTGGTGTTCTGCCGGACGTAGCCCAGCGACACCAGCGTGCGGATCAGCCGGTGGATCGTCGGCATCGGCAGCCCGGACAGGGTCGCCAGCTCCGACAGACTGGCCTCGCCGCCGGTGTCCGCCAGGTGCTCCAGCAGCTCGAACGCGCGCTGCAGGGACTGGACGCCGCCGTCTCGTCCGCTCTTCTCAGCCGCCACCAGTGGTCCTCCTCACAGACCCGATTGATGTTCCGCTATGCAGAAACTATAGTCCGTCAGGTAAAAACCGTAGGGACGTTATCCAAAGCACTACTCGGGGTGTTGCGCATGTCTGAGGTCCAGGTTCTCGGCGGGTCCGTCGAGCGTGGGGACGAGATTCTGACGCCGGAAGCCCTCGCTTTCGTAGCGGGCTTGCACGACGAGTACGCCGCGCGGCGCGACGAACTCCTCGTCGCGCGGGGCAAGCGGCGCGAGGAGGCCCGCACCACCGGCCGCCTCGATTTCCTCGCCGAGACCAAGCAGGTCCGCGAGAGCGACTGGCAGGTGGCCGGCGCCCCGGCCGCGCTGCGCGACCGCCGCGTGGAGATCACCGGTCCGACCGATCGCAAGATGACCATCAACGCCCTCAACTCCGGCGCCAAGGTGTGGCTCGCCGACTTCGAGGACGCCAACACGCCGCACTGGGCGAACGTCGTGGGCGGCCAGGTCAACCTGTCCGACGCGATCCGCGGCACGATCACGCTCGACCAGAACGGCAAGCACTACGAGCTGAAGCCGGACGTCGAGCACGCCACCATCGTGGTCCGCCCGCGCGGCTGGCACCTCGACGAGCGGAACCTGACCTTCGGCGGCCGCAAGGGCGTCGGCGCGCTGGTCGACTTCGGCCTGTACTTCTTCCACAACGCGCAAGAGCTGCTCAACCGCGGCAAGGGCCCGTACTTCTACCTGCCGAAGATGGAAAGCCACCTCGAAGCGCGGCTGTGGAACGACGTGTTCACCCACGCGGAGAAGGCGCTCGGCATCCCGCACGGCACCGTCCGCGCGACCGTGCTGATCGAGACCATCCCGGCCGCGTTCGAGATGGAAGAGATCCTCTACGAACTGCGCGAGCACGCCTCGGGCCTCAACGCGGGGCGCTGGGACTACCTGTTCAGCGTCATCAAGTACTTCCGCGACGCGGGCGAGAAGTTCGTGCTGCCGGACCGCAACTCGGTCACCATGACCGCGCCGTTCATGCGTGCCTACACCGAACTGCTGGTGCGCACCTGCCACAAGCGCGGCGCGTTCGCGATCGGCGGCATGGCCGCGTTCATCCCGAGCAAGGACCCGGAAGCCAACAAGGGCGCCTTCGACAAGGTGCACGCCGACAAGTCGCGGGAGGCCGGGGACGGCTTCGACGGTTCGTGGGTCGCGCACCCGGGCATGGTCGCACTCTGCAAGGAAGAGTTCGACAAGGTCCTCGGCGACAACCCGAACCAGCTCGAGCGCACCCGCGACGAGGTGAGCGTGACCGCCGACCAGCTGCTGGACGTCGCCTCGACGCCGGGCAGCGCCACCGCGGCCGGTCTGCGCGCGGCGGTCGACGTCGGCATCCGCTACCTGGCCTCGTGGCTGGGCGGCAACGGCGCGGCGGCGATCCACAACCTGATGGAGGACGCCGCCACTGCCGAGATTTCGCGGTCGCAGGTGTGGCAGTGGGTCAAGAACGGCACGCAGCTGGACAACGGCGAGACGGTCACCGCGGAGCTGGTGCGCGGCGTCGTGGCCGACGTCCGGGGCGAGCTGTCGGCCGAGGTCTCCGACGATCTGCTGAAGCCCGCGGTCGAGCTGTTCGAGCAGGTCGCGCTGGCCGACGAGTTCCCGGACTTCCTGACCCTGCCGGCGTACGAGCACATCCAGTAATGGGCGGCGGACGGCTCGCCGAGGACGTCTACACCGCCGCCGACGCGCGGTTGGCCGAGGCCGACGCGCGCGTGGCGGCGCGGTATCCCGGCGAGTCTCCGGGCCGTCGTCCGGTGCACACGGTGTACGTGCCGGCGTCGCAGTACCGCACGCGCCTGGTCGCCGATTGGGGCAAACAGGCGATGCGGGTCTTCGTCGAACACGGCGACCTGCTGAACCTCGACCCGGCGGTGGCCGAGCGCGTCCGCGAGAAGCTCCTCACCGAGCCGATCGAGGACCTCCGCATCGACTTCGAGGACGGCTACGGCCATCCCGGCGACGAAGCGGAGGACGCGGCCGCGGAGGCCGCCGGGCGGACGCTCGCGACCACCGGCGGTACTCCGTTCGTCGGAATCCGGTTCAAGAGCTTCGAAGCCGCGACGCGACGACGGGGCATCCGGACGCTCGATTTGTTCCTGTCCGGCTTGCTGTCCGAAGGATCGCTGCCGGACGGATTCGTGGTGACGCTGCCGAAGGTCACCGCGGTCGAACAGGTCGAAGTCGCCGCGGAAGTGTTGGGGCGGCTGGAAACCGCGTACGGACTGGCGGACCGCGCGCTGCGCTTCGAAGTGCAGATCGAGACCGCGCAGTCGATCCTTTCGACCGATGGCACGGTCGCGGTGGCGCAGATCATCCAGGCGGCGGACGGCCGGTGCTCCGGGCTGCATTACGGGACCTACGACTACAGCGCGGGTCTCGGCATCAGCGCGGCGTACCAGAGTATGGCGCACCCCGCGGCCGACTTCGCGAAGCAGTTGATGCAGGTCGCGGCTGCCGGAACGGGCGTGCGGCTGTCCGACGGTTCGACCAACCGGCTCCCGGTGGGCGACGACCTGCCGGGAGCCTGGGCCGAACACCTGCGCCTGGTGCGGCGGTCGCTGGAGAACGGCTTCTACCAGGGCTGGGACCTGCATCCGCACCAGTTGCCGACCCGGTATGCGGCGACGTACGCCTTCTACCGCGAGGGTGCCCCGGCGGCGGCCAAGCGGTTGCAGGACTACGCGTCGAAGACGGCCGGGGGAGTGCTGGACGAACCCGCGACGGCGGAGGCGTTGGCCCGGTATCTGCTCGGCGGGTACAACTGCGGGGCCTTGGCGGAGTCGGAGTTGCCTTTTGAACCGGCGCGGCTGGACGCGTACGCGCGGCGGCAAGCCTGAACGATCGCGAGTGCCTGCGCTACTCGGCGCAGGCACTCGCGATCGCCGCGGTGTCCCAGTAAAACGGCCGCACCTCGGCGATCCGCCCGTCCTCGATCCGGAGCGCCTGCAGGATCGGGAACTCCAGCTCCCGTCCGGTCGCCCGCGCCCGGGCACGGACCTGGGTGAGCACCACCGACGTCGCGCCGAGGGCGAGGAACTCCTGCTCGCCGATCTCGAACGACTCCCAGATCCGGCTCATCTCGAGGAAGAACTTCTCCAGCCCGGTGTGGCCGTGCCAGTCGCCGCCGAACGGCAGTCCGTCGGCCTGGTGAAGTACGACATCCTCGGCGAAATACGGGGCCAGCGGAGCAAAAGAGGCCGAACCGGGGCCGCCCGCGGCGAAATACTCGGCTTCGGCTCGGTACATGCCGTTGAGCACGGCAGCGGGATCAGTCACGGCCGCCAGCCTGGCCGGGCTCCGACGGTTCCGCTGGCGGCAATCGGACTTCACGGTCTCCGCACGTTTTGTCGTACGCGCTCGGTAGACTTCAACCCGGTCTTTTGAGGGCGGGAAAGGAAACACGAAAGCCATGGCTGAGGAAACCGGGACGGTCGAGACGCTGGAGTTCCAGTCCGAGGCGCGCCAGCTGCTGCAGCTGATGATCCACTCGATCTACTCGAACAAGGACATCTTCCTGCGCGAGTTGGTCTCCAACGCCTCCGACGCGCTGGACAAGCTGCGGCTGGAGACGTATCGCGACAAGGATCTGCGGGCCGAGACCGACAACCTGCACATCGAGATCCTTCTCGACTCCGACGCGCGCACCCTCACCGTGCGCGACAACGGCATCGGCATGAGCCGGGACGACGTCGTCAACCTGATCGGCACCATCGCGAAATCCGGCACCGCCGACTTCCTGCGCAAGCTGAAGGAGTCGAAAGAGTCCGCCGGCCAGGACCTGATCGGGCAGTTCGGCGTCGGCTTCTACTCCAGCTTCATGGTCGCCGACAAGGTCACGCTGGTGACCCGGCGCGCGGGCTCCGACGAGGGCGTCCGCTGGGAGTCCACCGGCGAGGGCACCTACACGATCGAATCCCTCTCCGACGCCCCGCAGGGCACCTCGGTGACGCTGCACCTCAAGCCCGCCGACGACGAGGACCACCTCTACGACTACACGTCGCCGTGGAAGGTCCGCGAGATCGTCAAGCGCTACTCGGACTTCATCACCTGGCCGGTGCAGATGGCCAAAGAAACGAAGGAAGACGAAGAGGGCGGTCTCGAGACCGTCAACTCGATGAAGGCGCTCTGGGCGCGTTCGAAGGACGAGGTCTCCGACGAGGAGTACCACGAGTTCTACAAGCACATCAGCCACGACTGGACCGATCCGCTCGAGACGGTCCGGATGCAGGCCGAGGGCACCTTCGAGTACCAGGCGCTGTTGTTCCTGCCCTCGCGCGCGCCGGTGGACCTGTTCATGCGGGACGCGAAGCGCGGCGTGCAGCTGTACGTCAAGCGCGTGTTCATCATGGACGACTGCGAAGCGCTGATGCCGAACTACCTGCGCTTCGTGAAGGGTGTCGTCGACGCGGCGGATCTGTCGCTGAACGTGTCGCGCGAAATCCTGCAGCAGGACCGGCAGATCCGCGCGATCCGGCGGCGGCTGGAGAAGAAGATCCTCTCGACGGTCAAGACGATGATGACCGAGGAGGCCGAGAAGTACTCGACGTTCTGGCAGGAGTTCGGCCGCGCGGTCAAGGAAGGCCTGATCGACGACCCGGAGAACCGGGAGCAGATCCTCGAGATCTCGTCGTTCGACTCGACGCACCACGCGGAGAAGCCGACCTCGCTGCGCGACTACGTGTCGCGGATGAAGGACGGCCAGGAGCACATCTACTACCTGACCGGCGATTCGCGCACCGTCATCGAGAACTCGCCGCACCTGGAAGCGTTCCGCGCCAAGGGGTACGAGGTGCTGATCCTCACCGACCCGGTGGACGAGATGTGGACCGAGTCGGCGAGCGGCTTCGACGGCAAGACGTTCCAGTCGATCGCGAAGGGCGAGGTCGACCTCGGCGACGAGACGTCCGAAGAGAAGAAGGCCGAGTACGAGGACTTGCTGAAGTGGATGTCGGCGACGCTGACCGACACCGTCAAGGAGGTCCGGCTGTCCTCGCGGCTGACGACGTCGCCGTCCTGCATCGTCGGCGACGCGGGCGACATGACGCCGACGCTGGAGAAGATGTACCGGGCGATGGGGCAGGAACTGCCGCCGGTGAAGCGGGTTCTGGAGCTGAACCCGGAGCACGCGCTGGTGACCGGCCTGCGCAAGGCGTTCGCCGAGCACCCGGAGGACACGTCGCTGGCCGAGACGGCGGAGCTGCTGCACGGCATGGCGCTGCTCGCCGAGGGCGGGGAGCTGAAGGACCCGAGCCGGTTCCTGAACCTGGTGGCGGATCGCGCGGCCAAGGCGTTGTGACGGGATTCGTGAGTGGCTGCATCGGTTTCGGGGTAGCCACTCACGAACTCTTCCGGAGGTGAGTGTCGCATGAGGACAGTCGTCGAGAACGCCGCGATCGCGACGGTCAGCGGTCCCGAGTACCGCGACGGACACGTCGTGATCGAGGACGACCGCATCGCGGCCGTCGGCGACGGAGCGTTCACCGGCGAGGCCGACGAACGCGTCGACGCCGCTGGCTGCCTCGTCACGCCGGGCCTCGTGAACACGCACCATCATCTTTACCAATGGGCCACCCGCGGCCTCGCCGCCGACCACACGCTGTTCGAGTGGCTGGTCGCGCTGTATCCGGTGTGGGCCAAGCTGGACGCGGAGATCACGCACGCCGCGGGCTCCGCCGGAATGGCGCGGCTCGCCCTGACCGGCTGCACCACGGTCGCCGACCACCACTACGTTTTCCCGCGCGACGGCGGCGATCAGGTAGCCGCGCTCGCCGCCGCGCGGGAGCGGATCGGCCTGCGGCTGCACCTGGTCCGCGGCTCGATGGACCGCGGCGAATCGGACGGCGGCCTGCCGCCGGACAGCCTGGTCGAGACCGCTGAAGCCGCCCTCCTCGGCACCGAAGCCGCGATCGACCGCTACCACGACGCCTCGCCGGGCGCGCACCTGCAGATCGCGGCGGGCCCGTGCTCGCCGTTCAGCGTCACCGAGCGGCTGATGGCCGAGTCGGCCGAACTGGCCCGCCGCAAGGGCGTCCGGCTGCACACGCATCTGGCCGAAACCCAGGACGAGGAACAGCAATGCCTCGCCGAAACCGGTCTCACCCCCGCTGAATACGCGGACAAACTGGGCTGGCTGGCACCGGACGTCTGGCTCGCGCACACCGTCCACCTCGCGCCGGACGCGATCCGCCGTTTCGGCGCGACTGCTACGGGTTCCGCGCATTGCCCGACCTCGAACGGCAGGCTGGGCACCGGAATCGCTCCCGTGCGGGACTTGCTCGACGCCGGTGCTCCGGTCGGATTGGGCGTTGACGGCGCGGCTTCCAGCGAATCCGGCGGCTTGGCGGAGGAGTTGCATCAGGCGTTGCTGCAGGCCCGGCAACGCGGCGGGCCGACGGGGTTGACCACGCGAGAAGCGTTGTGGCTAGGCACGATGGGCGGCGCGCGCTGCCTCGGCCGGGAGCGTGACATGGGCTCGGTGGAGGTCGGGAAGCTCGCGGATCTGGCGGTGTGGGACTTGAACGGCCTCAATTACGCGGGGATCGACGATCCGGTCGCGGCGTTGGTGCTGGCCGCGCCGCCGCCGCTGCGGAAGCTGTTCGTGGGCGGGAAAGCGGTGGTGGACCGCGGGCAGCTCAAGACGGCTGACGAGTCGTCGATCGCGGCAGAACTGGCGAAGGCGAGCGCTCGGCTGCGGGAAGACCGGTAGGCCGCCCTCCCGGGCGACCCACCGGTTCCAGCGTCAGGCTCGTTCCACGGTCCACAGCGCGGTCGGCGCGTGGCAGATCCGCACCCCGACCGCTTCGGGGCTGCCGCCGCTGTTGTTCAGGCAGAGCCCGGTCTGCACGTTCTTGAAGTACTTGTTCGTCGTGGACGAGGTCGTCCAGTCAGTGGTGTTGGACGAGCAGGTCGTGGTGAACACGGCCGTTCTGCTCGCGGCGAGGCAGGCGTTGGTCTCCAGGTTCCGGAACTTGCCCGGGGCGTAGTTCGTCCACGCCTGGTTCCGCCCCTCGTTGCACGTGAGCGTGTAGACATCGCCCTTGGTGTTGCTGTCCAGGCAGGCGCTGGTTCCCGCGCGATGGATGAAGAAGTTCGCGATGGCGGTGCCGGATTGTTCCCCCGCGGAGGCGGTTCCGGACAAGGCGGCAGTCAGCATTGCCGCGGCCGCGCCGGCTCCGGCGAGCCGCAGCATTCCCCTCGATGACATGTCAGTCCTTTCGCAGTCGATGACCGGACGGGAGAGACGCTGTCGGGCGGCGTCCCCAAGCCGTCCCCGTCCTGTCATCTGGCTCACTGCGGCCGTCTGACCAGCACTGTTCCCGCCTCAGCCAGCGGCGCCCGCACCGCTTGCACCGGATCGGTCGCGCTCGGCTTGCGCGCCGCGTCCGAGATCCGCAGCAGCAGCGCGACCAGGATGTAGTTCGCGAGCAGCGACGAGCCGCCCTTCGACAGGAACGGCGCGGTGATCCCGGTTTCCGGGATCAGCTTCGTCACCCCGCCCACGACCACGAAAATCTGCATCACCACGGTGAACGCGAGCCCGCCGCCGAGGAGTTTGCCGAAGCTGTCGCGGACGGCCAGCGCGTGCCGCATCCCGCGCAGCGCGATCAGCAGGTACAGCATCAGCACCGCGGCCAGTCCGAGAAAGCCCAGCTCCTCGCCGATGCTGGCGGTGATGAAGTCGGTGTTCGCCTCCGGCACGATGTCCGGCCTGCCCGCGCCGAGGCCGGTTCCGCCCATGCCGCCGGTGCCGAGGCCGAACAATCCTTGCGCGACCTGGTACCCGCCGCCGGCCTGGTCGTAGGTGGCGAGCGGGTCCATCCAGTTCGCGACCCGCTGCCGCACGTGGTTGAACAGGAAGTACGCCAGCACGCACCCGCCGGCGAACACCGTCAGCCCGGCGTACACCCAGATCACCCGCTCGGTCGCGAGGTAGATCATCACCAGCACGATCCCGAAGAACAGCAGCGAGGCGCCGAGTTCCTTCTCGAACGCCAGCACCGCCACACAGCCGAGCGCGGCGAGGATGATCGGCCCGAGGTCGCGCGCCCGCGGCAGTTCGACGCCGAGCACCTTCCGCCCGGCCACGCGGAACAACTCCCGTTTCGCCACCAGGGTGGTCGCGGCGAAGACGATCAGCAGCAGCTTCGCGAATTCGCCCGGCTGGAGCGACAGCGGACCGATCCTGATCCACACCTTCGCGCCGCCCGCTTCCGACAGCGACGCCGGCAGCAGCGCGGGCAGCAGCACCGCGACGATCCCGGCCAGCCCGGCGAGATAGCCGTAGCGGGTCAGCACGCGGTGGTCGCGCACGAACCCGAGCACGGCCAGGAACAGCACCAGCGCCACGACCGTCCACAGCACCTGCTGTCCGGCGACGGCCGAGTACACCTTGCCGCGCTGCACCGCCTGTTCGGCGAGCCCGAGGTCGATCCGGTGGATCACCACCAGGCCAAGGCCGTTCAGCAGCACGGTGCACGGCAGGATCAGCGGATCCGCGTACGGGGCCCAGCGCCGCACCGCGAGGTGCGCCACCACCGCGACCGCGGTGAACGACGCGCCGTAGCCGACGATCGAGAAGGTGATCTGCCCCAAGGCGTTCGCGTCCACGAGCAGGAACGCGAACCAGACGATCGCCACCGCGAGCAGAAGCAGCCGCAATTCCGTACCGCGCGCGGCAGGCATGAATTTCCCGTCTTTAGCAAGCAGTGAACGGCCGCGAGGGTAGTCACGATTTCTGGCAGGACGCTGAGAATGCGCGGCAATTCGGCCAGACTGTCCGAAAGTGACGAGCGCGCGGCCAGGATATGCTGCGGTAAAGCGGACGGGCGAGCGGAGAACCAGCAGTGGCGACAGAACTGACCCCGGTGCCGATCCAGGCTCCGGCGCCAGCCCCGTCGGCGACAGGAACGAAACTCGCGCTCGGCGCGGCGGTAGCCGCGGTGCTGGTCGCGGCCGCGTTCCTGGTGGTGCTGCACGTCGACCGCTACTGGGGGCCGATCGACCCGGTCAGCGCGATGCTCAGCGACTACGCCTGGACTCCCGGCTGGTGGATGTGGGCGGCGGCGATGCTGCTGACGTCGGCCAGTTCGGTGGTGGTGGCGCTGGTCCTGCGCCGCCGGGGGATTCTGTCCGGGCCGCTGACGGTCGTCGCGGTGGTCGCCTGGTGCGCCGGGCTCGCGGCGGTGGCGTTGTTCACGAAGGACCCGCAGGGAAATGCGGTGACCTGGGTCGGCAAAGTGCATCTGGGCGCGACCGGGATCAGTTGTGTGAGTTTGCCGTTAGCCGGCTGGCTGCTCGGCTGGGCGCACCGGAATTCGCCGCAATGGCGGGGTTACGCGCGCTGGTCGCGCATTTTGGCGCTGACCGCCGTGCCGTTCTTTCTGCCGTTTCTCATTCCGTTCGCGGCTAATGTCGCATTCGGGCAGCATCTGCCGACCGTCGCCACCGGGCTCGTGGAACGGCTGATGGCGGTGCTGGAGCTGGTCGAACTGCTCGTGCTGGCCGGATGGGCGTGGCGCGCGGCGGAATGATCAGGTGGCGTCGGGGTCGACCGGCGGCCGTTCGTTGGCCCGCAACGGAACCGCCACCGGAGCAGGAGGGGGCGCCGGGCTGGCGGCCGGGGGAGTGTCGTCGAGCAAATACCTCGTCACGGCGGCCCGGGGATTGCCGATCCGCAGAGACTGCAGTTCCTGCAACGGTTTCCGCAGCTCCTGGTACTCCGGGCCGAGCTCGGATTCCAGCTGGGCCTTGGTGCCCGCGGCGAACCCGCGGGCCCGTTTCACGGTCTGCGCGACCCAGCGCGCGGCCTCGGGCAGCCGTTCCGGGCCGAGGATGAACAACCCGGCGAGCAACAGAATCACGATGTGGTCGATGCTGAGACCGAACACCGGCCACCTCCCGCGGACCCGGATGTTGGTTCCAGCTTAGCCGTCCCCGGTGCGGCGTTTCCCGTCGTCACCCAGTTCGGTCAGCAGCCGTCGCGCTACGTCGACCACCGCCGCGCCCGCGACCGCCATCGGTTCAGTCGTGCGCATGGAACGGCACAACACAAACGCGCCCTCCAGGCTGGTCACCAAGGCGAGCGTGAGCGTGCGGGCGTGCTCCTCGGGAAGGCCGAAGGCGGAGAAACCCTTGGTGCCCGCTTTGGTCCACGCTTCGAACACGTCCGCGGTGGCCTTGCGCAGGGGTTCGTTCGTGGTCGCCACTTCGAGCGCGACGGTCGCGATCGGGCAGCCCTCGACGTAGTCGGTGTCGAGCAGTGTGGTGACCGCGCCCGCGAAGAAGGTTTCGAGGCCGGTGATCAGGTCCGGCGCCGGGGTGATGAAGACCTCGAACAGCTGTGCGTATTGCATCCCCGAGGTGCGTACCACTTCTTCGCCCAGCTGCTCCTTGCCGCCGGGGAAGAAGTGGTACACCGACCCGAAGGGCGCGCCGGCCTTCTCGACAATCTGCTTCATGCCGGTGCCTGCGTACCCGCCTTGCCGGAACAACTCCGCCCCGGCGGCGAGGATGCGGTCCTTGGTGCCTGTCACGCCACCGAGGATAGCTCCTTGACAGTAGAGCGTTCTATCAAGCGCGGCCGGAGCACCAGGTTGAGCACCACCGCGGTCACGCAGCCCGCGCTGATCCCGGAGTTGAGCACGACCTGCAGCGCCGCCGGGAACCCGGAGTAGAAGTCCGGCATCGCGATCGGGATCAGCCCGACGCCGAGCGACGCGGCGACGATCGCGACGTTGATCGGATGCTCGAACGACGCCTTCGCGAGCGTCCGGATGCCGCTCACCGCGACGCTGCCGAACAGCACCAGCCCGGCCCCGCCGAGCACCGGCTGCGGCACCAGCGCGACGATCCCGCCGGTCATCGGGAACACGCCCAGCAGCACGAGCACCACGCCGCTGGCCGCGACCACGTACCGGCTCACCATGCGGGTGAGCGACACGAGCCCGATGTTCTGCGCGAACGCCGTGCAGGCGAACCCGCCGAAGATCGTGCCGACGGCGGTGGAAAGCCCGTCCGCGCGCAGGCCGTCGGCCAGTACCCGGCTGGTGGTCGGCCGGTCCACGATCTCGCCGAGTGCCAGCAGGTCGGCGGTGCTTTCCGCCATCACTACGAGCATCACGATGAGCATCGAGACGATCGCCGCCACGTCGAACGTCGGCGTGCCGAAGTGGAACGGCGTCACGATGCCGAACACCGGGGCCTGCCGGAGCGTCGACGTGTCGACTTGGCCGAGCGGCCACGCCACGGCGGTGCCCGCGACCAGGCCGAGCAGCAGCGCGATCCGGCTCCAGAACCCGGTCAGGAACCGGGTGAAGACGAGCACCGCGACCAGCGTGATCCCGGCCAGCACGAGCCCGCTGGGCTTGGCCGACTTGTGCTGCGCGGCGATCCACTGCACGGCGACCGGCAGCAGGGAGATCCCGATGAGCGTGATGACCGTCCCCGTCACCACCGGCGGGAAAAACCGCGTCAGCTTGGAGAAAAACGGTGCGGCGAGCACTACGAACACGCCGCCGGCGAGCGTGGCGCCGTACACGACGCCCAACGCGTTGCCGTCGCGATGCTGCGCCGCGATGGACAGAATTGGCGCTACGGCGGCGAAAGTGACGCCGTTGACCAGCGGCAGTCTCGCGCCGAAGCGCCAGAAGCCGAGGGTCTGCAACAGGGTGGCCAGCCCCGCGGTGAACAGCGCCGCGCTGATCAACAGCGTGAGCTGGCCGGGGGAGAGGCCGACGGCCGCGCCGATGACGAGCGGTGGCGCCACCACTCCGGCGTACATGGCCGCGACGTGCTGGATTCCTCCGAGGATCAACTGCGGCAGCGGAGGCCGCACGTCCACGGGGTGCCGAGAAGGTCGTTCCTGTGTAACTGACATGCGCTCTCCCGGAGGGGACTCGGGGCTAGAGCACGGCGTCGGTCCAGGCCGGGCCGGGCTCTTCGGCTTCGTCGCGGACCACCGTGCCTTCGATGAGGCCGTACGGTCGGTCGGCGGCGTAGAACACCTCGTTGTGGTTCTCGAGGCCGAAGGGGCTTAGATCGACGAGGAAATGGTGCTTGTTGGGCAGAGAGAACCGGATCTCGGCTACTTCCGGCCGTGCCCGCAGCACGGCTTCGCCCATCGCGTACAGGGTCTGCTGCAGCGAAAGACTGTGCTTGGTGGCGAACGTCTCCAGGAGCGTCTGCCGGATCTCCCGATGGCTCTTGGCCCAGTCGATCCCGGTGAATCCCTCGTAACGCCAGCGCGCGGTGACGGCGGTGGCGAGAATGCGGTCGTCGGTTTCGACGAGCGTGGTGTATTCGTCTTTCGGGTAACCGTGGAATTCGGACCCGGTGGACTTGAGGACCACGAGACCGTCCACTCCGGACACCACCCAGGCGCGGTCGGCGTGCACGGTGACGGTGGTGGTGCGGCGTTCGCCGCCGGAGCTGCTGAACGAGTGGTCGTGCGGCGCGCCGTCCACCGTGATGCGGTCCCACTCCTGCTCTTCGACGGAGACCCGCGCGCCGGTGATCTTCTCCTGCGTGTCCACGAAGCGCCTGCCGAGCCGGAGGGCGAAGTCTTCGATCTCGCCGACGTCCTGCTGCTTGGCGAAGGCGTACATCGTGTTCTTCTGTGTGTCGGTGGCCAGCACGGCGGAGTTGTCGCCGGTCAGGTGCGTGGCCGACAGGTCGCCGCGCAGCGCCGAGGACACCGTGAGGTCGCGCAGGTGGTGCACGCCGCCGGTGCGCCGGACGGTGACGAGGCGGACCTCCGCCTTGCCGTACTGGTTGGGGCCCAACGAGATTCCCATGTCAGCTCCCGCGATAGGTGGAATAGGCGAACGGGCTCAGCAACACCGGCACGTGGTGGTGCGACGTGCCGTCGACGATCCGGAAAGCGATCGTGACGTCGGGGAAGAACGCCTCCGGGCCGAGGTAGCTCTCGGTGTCGAAGATCAGCCGGTACACCCCGGGGGCGAGCGTGTCCGGGCCGAGGTCGCGGATGCGGCCGTCGTCGTCGGTCGCGCCTTCGGCGAGCAGCGAGCCGTCCTGGCGCTCGAAGCGCACGGCGATCCCGGCGGCGGGCTTACCCGTGGCGGTGTCGAGAACGTGCGTTGTTACGAGGCTCATGCCGTCGCCTCCTTGACGAGTTTCACGCTGTCTGTCTGGGAGGCGACGGCATGAATATCCATGATTCGCTTGCAAGCGGCGCTCATGCTGTTACCGCTTTCGCGAGGCGCAGTTGCGCGATCTTGGCCAGCTCCGCGCCAGCGACGTCGAGTTCGGTGTCCGGGTCGTTGCCGAGCCGGGACCGCAGGTTCGCGAGCAGTTCCTCGCCGCTGCGGCCGCTGGCGCACACCAGGAACACATGGCCGAAACGTTCTTCGTACTCGGCGTTGGCGGCGGCGAATTCGTCCGCATTGTCCACTCCGGACTGCTCCGAACGCGACCAATCGGCGTCGCTGCCCTTGCTGGTGGGGCGTTCCCCGATTCTCGGGTGCGCGGCGATCGCGTCGCGGATCTCGTTGCGCTGTAACGGGGTTGCGCTGTCGGCGCTCTTGCTCAGCGCGGCGAAATCGGCGTACGGGCGGCCGTCGAGCACCGTGTCGACCCAACGCGGCACGGCCAGGCAGGCGGTGAGCGTCGGCCGGAGTTCGGCGGCGGATGCGGAGTTGAACTCGGCGAGTGCGAGCGGCAACGGAATCTCCTCCGGGGAGGTGGTGTTCCGCTGACCGTACGGCCGGGTCGAGCGTGCGTCAACACTTTGTTGAATCGCGGCTCACGGCTCTTTCAGTCGGCTTCCCGGTTGAGGTAGTTGTAGACCGTGAACCGCGTGACGCCCAGTTCCTCAGCGACCGCCGAAACCGATTTCCGCAGGTTGAAGGCCCCTCGCTCGCGCAGCAGGCGCACCGCGCGCTGCTTTTCCGGGCGGTCGAGTTCGCGGAGTTTCGAACCGAGTTCGCGTTCCACGTCGGCGATCAATCGCGACAGCGCGCTGTTGAGTTCGACCGCCGGAACGGTGTCGGAATCGTCGGTCCGGCGCAGTTGCAGCGTCACCCTGGTGGCCCCGCCTTCGAGGGCGGCGCGGGCGATGGACGGCAAGGCGGCGAACAGTTCGTCGGCGGACCCGCGGGCCAGGGTGCCGAGCGGGCCGAAGTCGGTGTCGAGCCCGGCCGCGTCGGCGGCGTCGCGGGCGCGGACGGCGTGCTCGGGCGGTGCGCCCTCGCCGCGGAACGGCTCGCTGGTGAACTCGGCTTCCAACTCCACCCGGTGACCGTAACGTGGGAGGGACGGCGTTGACGAGCCGGGAAGGACGTGTCTAATCTCGGTGAGCGAAAGACTCTTTCCGTAACGTGGAACTGGAGGGTGCCGTCGATGGACCTCGTGGTGCGGGCCGCGCGTGCGGTGACCCCCGCCGGTCTCGGGCCGGCGACGATCGGCGTGCGGGACGGCCGGATCGCCGCGGTCGAACCCGGTGTCGTCGAGATGGCCGGTGCGCGGGTCGTTGACCTGGGCGAAGACGAGGTGCTGCTGCCCGGACTCGTGGACACCCACGTCCACGTCAACGACCCTGGTCGCGCCGAGTGGGAGGGCTTCGAGACCGCGACGCGCGCGGCCGCGGCCGGCGGCGTCACGACGATCGTGGACATGCCGCTCAACAGCCTGCCGCCGACGGTCGACGTGGCCGCGCTGGAGGTCAAGCGCAAGGCGGCGAGCGGCCGGGTGCACGTGGACGTCGGGTTCTGGGGCGGCGCGATTCCCGGCAACGAAGGCGATCTGCGCGGTCTGCACGACGAGGGCGTCTTCGGCTTCAAATGCTTCCTGCTGCACTCCGGCGTCGACGAATTCCCTCCGCTCGACGCCGCCGGTCTGGAATCCGCGCTGCGCGAGCTGAAGTCCTTCGACGCGCAGATGATCGTGCACGCGGAGGATTCCGAAGCGATCGACGCGGCTCCCGATCCGCACGGCGAGAAGTACCACGACTTCCTCGGTTCCCGCCCGCGCGGTGCGGAAAACCTGGCCATCACGCACGTGATCGAAGCGGCCCGGCGCACCGGCGCCCGCGCGCACGTCCTGCACCTGTCCTCTTCGGACGCTTTGCCGCTGATCGCCAGTGCGCGCCGTGAGGGAGTCGCGCTGTCGGTGGAGACTTGCCCGCACTACCTGTCGTTCGTCGCGGAGGAAATCCGGGACGGGGCAACGCAATTCAAGTGCTGCCCGCCGATTCGCGAGGCTGCGAACCGGGAATTGCTGTGGCAGGGTTTGGCGGACGGCACGATCGACACGATCGTCAGCGACCATTCGCCGTGCACGCCGGAGCTGAAACGCTTTGACACCGGCGATTTCGGTCTCGCCTGGGGCGGAATCTCCAGCCTGCAGCTCGGCCTGCCCGCGATCTGGACGCAGGCCCGCCAGCGTGGCTTCAGTCTCGTCGACGTGGTGCGGTGGATGGCCGAGCGTCCGGCCGCGCAGGTGGGGATGACGCGCAAGGGCAAGCTGGAAGTGGGCGGGGACGCCGATTTCTGCGTCTTCGCGCCTGACGAAGCCTTCGTCGTGGACGTCGCGAAGCTCGCGCACCGCAACCCGGTGAGCGCGTACGACCAGCGTCCGCTGGCCGGCGTCGTGCGCGGCACCTGGCTGCGCGGCGAGCCGGTGACCGGCGACGAGCCGAAGGGGACTTTGCTGACCCGGGGCAATTGCTGAAGAGATGGAGGAGCACGTGTCCGACCGTCCGGAGTGGACTACCCAGCCCGATCTGGCCTCGCGCCTGTTCGGGGGCACCGTAATGTGGGCGAGCGACGAACTGTTCGCCGAAAAGGAAAACCTGGTCAACCCGTGGCGGCCGGCGCACCGCGCCGAAACGTTCGGCCCGAAGGGCCAGGTGTACGACGGCTGGGAGACCCGGCGGCACCGCGAACCCGGCGACGATCACGCCCTGGTCCGCCTCGGCCTCGGCGGCGTGGTGTCCGGCGTGGTGGTGGACACGGCGTTCTTCAAGGGCAACTACCCGCCCTTCGTGTCCGTGGCGGCGACTTCCGTCCCCGGCTACCCGAGCGCGGCGGAACTGCAGGACGCCGACTGGGACGTCCTGGTCGACCACGAACCGGCGGTCGGCGACTCGGAGAACTACTACAAGGTGACGTCCCCGCGTCGCTACACCCACGTACGCCTCACCCAGCACCCCGACGGCGGCGTCGCGCGACTGCGGGTACACGGTTCGCCGGTCCCCGACCCTTCGTTGCTGGACCCACGCTCGCTGGACCTGGCGGCCTTGGAAAACGGCGCGGTCGTCACCGGATGCAGCGACATGTTCTATTCGTCGCCGAACAACATGCTGTCGCCGGGCCTCGCCGCACACCAGGCGGAAGGCTGGGAAACCGCCCGCCGCCGCGACGACGGCAACGACTGGGCAACGGTGCGGCTGGCGGGCGCGGGCTTGATCCGGTTCGTGGAACTGGACACCAGCAACCTCAAGGGAAACGCGCCCGGCTGGGCCTCGGTGAGCGGCCGCGTCGACGAGGGCGAGTGGGTGGAGTTGTTGCCGCGCACCAGGTTGCAGCCCGACACCCGCCACCGCTTCGCCCTGGCTGACGACGGCCCCGAGGTAACCGAAGTCCGGCTGGACATCTATCCCGACGGCGGCCTCGCCCGGCTGCGCCTCTTCGGCGAACTGAGCAAACGCGGCCGCGAAGCCGTGACCGCGAGGTTCGCCGAGACGTCCGACTGAGTTTCGGTCCGTGAAGGGCCCCTTGAGGGAATCTGATTCCCTCAAGGGGCCCTTCACGGCTTTTGGCCGGGGTTACTCCGCGTTGCTTCCTTCAGCGGCGGGGTCCGGATGCTCCTTGCGCCACTCCTCGTCGGAGGCCTTCCAGGATTCCTCGGCCTGCATGTGGATGTCGGTGATCGCCTTGTCGAAGTTGACCGCGTCCTTGCCCATCCAGCCGACGAAGTTCTTGCTGCTCTTCGCGTCGGCCAGCCCCTTCATGAAGGGGTACAGGTTCGGGTGCGTCTTGAAGTACTCGTCCGGGCCCTTGACGATGTCTTTCCAGACGTTCTTGCCCCCGGTGTACTTCTGGACCTCGGGACGGTTGCACAGGTTCTCCAGCCAGCCTTCGTGCTTCTTCATCCAGCCGAAGTCGTGCACCTTGAACGGCGACTGCGGTCCGGAGGGCCGCCCGGTCCCGCCTTCGTTGCCCTGAGCGTTCCCGTGCTCGCCGCCGCCCTGGTTGCCTTCTTGGTGGTTGTTGCCGCCGGCGTTGTCGTCGTGGTGGTTGCCACCGGGGTTGTCGTGGTTGCCGCCGCCCGCGTTGTCCTCGTGGTTCGTGTTGTTGCCCGGCTGGTCGTCGTGATGGTTGTTGCCGCCAGGCGTGTCTTCGTGCGGGGTGTTGTTGCCGCCGGGGGTGTCCTCGTGGTGGTTGTTGCCACCCGGCGTGTTTTCGTGGTTGCCGCCCCCGCCCGGGGTGTCCTCGTGGTGGTTGTTCCCGCCGGGGGTGTTGTCGTGGCCGGTGTTGCCGCCTGGCGTGTTGTCGTGGTTGCCGCTGCCGCCCGGGGTGTCCTCGTGGTGGTTGTTTCCGCCCGGGGTGTCGTGCGGGCGGTTGGGCGGCGGGTTGAAGTGCTGGTCCGCGGCGAGCCAGGTGTCGAACGGATCGTCCTCGTGCGGCTGGTTGTTCGGCCGCTCCTCGTGCGGGTTGTTGTTCCCGCCCGGCGCGTCTTCGTGATGGTTGTTCCCACCAGGAGTGTCTTCGTGGTGGTTGTTCCCACCCGGGTTGTCTTCGTGGTGGTTGTTGCCGCCGGGGGCGTCGTCGTGCGGGGTGTTGTTCCCGCCGGGGGTGTCCTCGTGATGGTTGTTCCCACCCGGCTGATCCTCGTGGTGGTTGTTGCCACCAGGGGTGTCCTCGTGCGGGTTGTTGTTGCCCGGCGGGTCTTCGTGGTGGTTATTGCCGCCAGGAGTGTCCTCGTGCGGAGTGTTGTTCCCGCCGTGGCCGCCCTGCCCACCGCCGCCCCCGCCGCCGTGGCCTCCGGAACCGCCGGGGTTGAGGTCGGTCATCTCGTGGTTGTTGCCGCCGCCGTGCGTCCCGCCGCCACCGCCGCGCGAGGGCTTGACCTTCTCGGCCAGCTGGGCCAGCCTGCTCGCGGTCCGCCCGCCCAGGCCGACCACGCGCGCGATCTTGGACGCCATCGTCAGCGCCAGCGAGATCCCCGACCGGATCACGTTGCCCACCCCGACCACGATCGACGCGCCGAACGTGAACGCCGCCATCGCGAGCGCGATCAGCATGGTCGCGATGACGTCGCCGAGGAACGTCGTGATCAGGTCGCGGATCAGCGAGCGCACCACGGAAACCAGGGCCATCGTCGTCTTGACCACGTAGCCCGCGGCGTCGACCGCGTGCCCGGCGCTGTCGATCTGGCCGCGCCGGTCGCCGATGTTCTTCTTGAACGCCTCGGCGCCGTCGCCCTGCCAGTTGGCGACCGTCTTCTGCAGCGTGGTGTCCAGGTCCTTCGCCGCGTTGCGCAGATTCTCGGCGGTCTTGTGCAGTTCCTCGGCCATCTTGTTGATCGCCTCGGGTTTGCCGGCGAGCTTGTCGAGGCCCTCTTTGAGGAACGAGATGTGCTCGATCAGCCAGCCGAGCCCGGCGGCGATCAGCTTGCCGAACGGGTCCATGACGAACGCGGCGGTGTCCGCGATCGCGCCGACGATCGACACGCCGATCTCGACGCCGACCGCGGCCGCGTCGCCGCCGTGCAGGTTCTGGATCTCCTGGATCGACGAGACGACGCTGTGCCAGCTGTCCGCGACGCCCGCGCCGGTGGTGCTGTTCTTGTCGGTGATGGGTTCGACGCCGGTCATTTCACCTGCTCCGGCTTGAACTTGTCGAACGCCTTCGCGAGGTCCTGGTCGCCCTTGCTGTACTGCTCGCTGGCCTGGCGCGTCTTGTCCGCGCTGTCGGTCACGTCTTTCGCGACGCCGTGCAGATTGTCGGAGACGACCTTCAACGCGATCCGCGCGGGAATGGCGAGCACCTGTGCCAGCACGACGCCGAACGCGTCGATGTCCCCGCCGTTGGCGTCGTCGACCGCCTTCGCGGAGTCGGTCACCGTGGGCACAGTGGTCTTGTCCATGTACTCGCTGAATTTGTGCAACTCGTCCGTGTGGACGGTGAAGCCGTTCCCTGCCACCAACACTCCTTCGCCTGCCGCGATCGCGCCGCGCCGAGTAGAGCAGCGGCGGCTGAACCGCAGGCGACGTCCGTGCGGAGGAAGGGTGAACGAGAGAGCTTCCTGCCCGAGCGTGCGGGCCGGATTGCCCGGAGGATCAGCCCCGCGCGCTCGGCCGGTTCAGGTAGGCGGAGAAGGACGACAGCAGAGCCGCGACGCCGACGATCGCGGTGACCCACCACGGGCCGCCGGTCACCAGGTTGAACACGAACGCGGCAGCCATCAGGACGGCGGCGATGATGTTCCTGATCTGCAGCCCGGAGGGTTTCGCCATGCCTCCACCTTCTCATGGCGGCGGCGGGCGGGGCTTGCCCGCCGCTGGCTAGATTGCTAGCATCCTAGGCATGGCCGGTGAAGAGGTCAAACAATTCAACGTCTACCTGCCGGTCGAGCTGATCAAGCAGGTGAAGTACCGGGCGATCGAGAACGAGCAGTCGCTGTCCGCGCTGGTCACCGCGGCTTTGCGGGCTTACCTCGACACCCCGGCCGAGCAACGAGAGGACGGCTGACGTGAGCGACGGCATCACCATGCTTTTCATGGAGACGCACAACTGGGGCAAGACCGCGAAGTTCCTGCAGCGCGTGGGGTTCAGCCTCGATTTCGAGACCGACCACAACTCGGGCCAGCTGTCGAACGGCGACGGCGTGCCGGTGTTCGTCGCCGAGGTCCCCGAAAGCCAGGAGACGCGCACGAGCGTGGTGGTGGCGGTGCCGGACGAGTCGGTCGACGCGGGGCTCGACGTCGTCACCCCCTTCGAGGACACCCATTACGGCACGCGCGAGATGACCGTGCGGGACCCGGACGGCCGAGCCTGGATCCTGCGGGCCCCGAAGTGAGCGAACCGGACCACACGGCGGTGCGCGTCGCGTTGTGGCGCGCGCTGCACGTGCTCGCCGATCCGCCGCCGCACGCGCTGGTCGACGAGATCGGCCTCCGGCTGGCGGATCCCGGCCCGGACTGGCGGTCCCGGCCGGACATGGACCTCGATTTCACCCAGCGGTTCCGCGCGGGAATCGCGCTGCGCAGCCGGTTCGTCGAGGATCTGGTGCGCGAACGCGGGGTCTCGCAGTACGTCCTGCTCGGCGCCGGGCTGGACACGTTCGCGCAGCGGGAGCCGGAGCTGGGCGTGCGGGTGTTCGAGATCGACCAGCCGGGCACGCAGGAGTGGAAGCGGGAACGGCTGGCCGCGCTGGGCCTGCCCGCGCCGCACCGGTTCGTGCCGGTCGATTTCGAATCCGGCGATCAATGGCCGGAACGCTTGGCCGCCAACGGTTTCGAGCTGGCGAAGCCTGCCGTGGTGGCGTCGACGGGCGTCAGCATGTACCTGACCCGAGAGGCGAACGCCGCGACGTTGCGCGCGCTCGCCGGGTTCGCGCCGGGCACCGTGGTGGCGATGACGTTCCAGATGCCGGAGGAGTACCTGGACGGACCCGACCGCGCGGCGCGAGCAGCGGCGATGAAGGGCGCGAAGGCCGCCGGGACGCCGTTCGTGAGCTTCTTCGCGCCGGACGAGATGCTGGATCTCGCGCGGGAGTGCGGTTTTGCGGAGGTCCAGCACGTCAGTGCGGTCGAGCTGAACAAGCGGTATCTGTCCGGCCGGTCGGACGGGTTGGAGACGGCGGGGGAGGAGTTCCTGGTGGCGACGGTCAGCTGAACTCGGGTTCGCTGTACTCGACCGGAAACCCTTCGGCGGTAAGGAAAGCGTGCAGCTGGGCGGCCAGATCGTCCTTCTCCGCGCCAGCCTCGATCGAGGTCGTGACCGTGGCTTCCCATTCGCCGTAGACGGAGTGCCGCCACGGCCGGATCGTCCACGCCAGCTCGACGCGGCCGCCGGAGTGGTAGGTCGCGGAGACGAGCAGGTCCCGGTCGGCGTTGACCCAGCGTCGCTCGCCTTCCCAGCCGAGGAAGTCGAGACCGTCGAGGAAACGAGCGAGGCCGCGGCCCGTCACGAAGTTGGTGACGCCCTCCAGCCGGGCGTCGAGGCCAGGTGCCTGGACGTGCACGGTGAAGAACAGCACCCGGTTTACGGTGCCGTTTGCCGCCGGGAACTGATCACCCCGGTGTTGAACCCGGCCAGATGCAACCCGCCCGCGAACCGCGCGTGCTCGATCTTCACGCAACGGTTCATCACCACGTCCAGCCCTGCCTCGCGGGCGCGGTCCGCCGCCGGTTCGTGCCACAACCCCAGCTGCAGCCACAACGTCCGCGCTCCGGCTTCGATGACCTCCTCGGCCACCCCGGGGAGGTCATCGTGCTTGCGAAACACACTCACCAGGTCCAGCTCGCCGGGCACGTCCGCCAGCGACGGATACACCGGCCGCCCCAGCAACGTGTCGAGCCGCGGGTTCACGAAGTTGACCTCGTACCGCGTCGAAGACAGCAGATACGTCGCCACGAAGTAGCTAGGCCGCGCCGGATTCGCCGACGCGCCCACGACAGTCACCGATTTCGTGCGCCCCAGCAGCCGCCGCCGTTCGACCGCGCCGACGTCGTAACTCATGCGTTCACCGCCTTGTCGAGGGCCTGGTCGAGATCCCACAGCAGGTCCTCGACGTCCTCCAGCCCGACCGACAGCCGGATCAAGTCCGCGCCCACGCCCGCCGCGGCGAGCTGGTCCTCGGACAGTTGCGCGTGCGTCGTCGACGCGGGATGGATCACCAACGTCCGCGCGTCGCCGACGTTCGCCAAGTGCGACAACAGCTCCACCGACTCCACGAATTTCTCGCCCGCCGCGCGCCCGCCCTTCACCCCGAACGAAAACACCGCGCCCGGCCCCTGCGGCAGATACCGCGCGGCCCGCTCGTGATCCGGATGATCCGGCAGCCTCGCGTACGACACCCACGCGACCCGCGGGTCCGCGTTCAAGTACTCGGCGATCGCCCGCGCGTTGACGACGTGCGCGTCCATCCGCTGCGGCAACGTTTCCACGCCCTGCAGCAGCAAAAACGCCGAATGCGGCGACAGCACCGCGCCGATGTCGCGCAACTGCTCCGCGCGCAGCCGCGTGCAAAACGCGTACTCGCCGAAGTTCTCCCAGTACTTGAGCCCGCCGTAACTGTCGACAGTCTCGGTCATCCGGGGGAAGTTTCCGTTGCCCCAGTTGAAAGTACCGGCTTCGACGACGACCCCGCCGAGCGTCGTGCCGTGTCCGCCGAGGAACTTGGTGGCCGAGTGCAGGACGATGTCCGCGCCGTGCTCGATCGGGCGGCAGAGGTATGGCGTGGCGAGAGTCGCGTCGACCACCAGCGGGATGTCGTGCGAATGCGCGAGATCAGCCAGCCCGGCGAGGTCCGCGATCGCGCCGCTCGGGTTGCCGATCACCTCGGTGTAGATCAGCTTCGTGCGGTCGGTGACCGCTTTGGCGTACTCCTCGGTGTCGCCGTGCACGAACGTCGTCTCGACGCCGAACCGCGCGAGCGTGCCGGTGAGCTGCGTGACCGTCCCGCCATACAGCCCGGCTGCCGACACGATGTGGTCGCCGGACTCCGCGAGCGCCGAGAAGGTGAGGAACTCCGCCGCCTGCCCGCTGGCCGTCGCGACCCCGCCGATGGCCCCTTCGAGACTCGCGATGCGCTCCTCGAACGCCGCAACGGTCGGGTTGCCGATCCGGCTGTAGACGTTCCCGTACTTCTGCAGCGCGAACAGGTTGGCCGCGTCGGCCGCGTCCTCGAACACGAAGCTGGTCGTCTGGTAAATCGGCACCGCACGGGCCCCGGTGGCGGGGTCGGGAGTGCCGCCGGCGTGCAGGGCGCGGGTGCGGAAGCCCCAGGTACGTTCGCTCATCGACCGCCACGCTAACCCAGCCCCGCCGCTGGCGGCTATTCCTCCCGGAGTGTGATCGGGCGGGCGCGCCAGACCACCGCGAGTGCCGGATCACCGGCGGGGTCCGGCTCGATCCGCTCGACTGCGAAACCTTCCCGTTCGTAGAACGCCGCGGCCCGCTCGTTGGCGGCGAAGTGTTCGATGCGCAGTTGGTCGACGCCTTCCGGCAGGTGGCCGGCGAGAGCGTCGAGGAGTCGTGGGCCCACCCCGTGGCCGCGGTGCTCCGGGTCCAGGTAGAGCTTGTAGACGACGTGGTCCGACCCGCACTGTCCGACGCCGACGACGCGCCCGGTTCGGCCAGGCGTACTCGGGTCACTGCACGTCGTCTCGCTTCCGCCAAGTGCTCACCGAAACCGCCAGCGTCACCTCTCGGCCCGTCGCAGCGTCGAGCCGCTCCCGTCGCCCGTCCCGGTCCAGATGGAAGCCCGCGGGCCCCATCGCCACGACATCCCGCACCTGCGCCGCGCTGAACGCCTGAGTCCGCACCACCTCAACCCCGGACTCCCGCACGAACAACCCGCCCAGTGCGGCTTCGAGTCGTTCTTCCTTCCGAGAGTCGACCGCGAGCACCAGATCGCCCAGCTCCGCGAGATGTCCCGGCAACGGCGAAGCCACCACGACCTTTCCGCCCGGCGCGAGCACCCGGTGGAACTCAGCGGCGTTCCGCGGCGAGAACACGTCCAGCACCACCGACGCCACCCCGTCGCCCACCGGCCACGGCTCCCACAGGTTCCACACGGCCGCGCCCAGTCGCGCGTGCGCCCGCGCGGCCCGCCGCAACGCGATGGCCGAGACGTCCAGCGCGAGGCCGACCGCGTCCGGCGCGTCGTCCAGCACCCGCGAGAGGTAATAGCCAGGCCCGGCGCCGGCGTCGATGATCAATCCAGGAGCAGAACCGGCGGCAGCGACCGCTTCGGCCAGCGGCGCGTACGCCCCGGATGACAAGAACGCCGCCCGCGCGTCCACCATCGGGGCGGTGTCGGCCGTCCCCGCCGGGATGCGCGCGTGCAGGAGGTTGACGTAACCCTGCCGGGCCAGATCGAACGAATGCCGCCGCTCGCAGCGCAGCGTCCGGCCGTCCAGCGCGACCGGCTCCGCGCACACCGAACAGCGCAGCGCTTCGATCACCCGGTTAGGTAATGACATAGCGTAATTCGACCATGACGTTGCCTAACCGGACACTTCGCCCCCGGTCCCCGGAAACGTCCCCGTAACAACCACCACGCCGGAGTTCACGAGCGGGAAACGTGAATCGAAGCCCCGCGAAACACCCGGGGCCAACACTTCCTCAGCAGTTGCCCACGGCACGGGAGGACGATTGTGCTGAACGCCGGAGACACCGCCTGGGTGCTGATCAGCGCCGCGCTGGTCATGCTCATGACCCCGGGCCTCGCGTTCTTTTACGGCGGCATGGTCCGCGCGAAGAGCGTTTTGAACATGTTGATGATGAACTTCATCGCACTCGCCATAGTCGGGGTGCTGTGGGTGCTCTTCGGGTTCTCGCTGTCCTTCGGCAACGACGCTTTCGGCGGCCTGGTCGGGAACTTCGACTACGCCGGCCTGTCGGACGCGTTCGGCAAGCTCGTCGGCCTGGCGAGCGAGGGGCCGCCCGCGGTTCCGTGGCCGGGTCCCGACGCGTTGCCGTTGCTCGCGTTCTGCATGTTCCAATTGATGTTCGCGATCATCACCCCGGCGCTGATTTCCGGCGCTATCGCGGATCGCGCGAAGTTCTGGGGCTGGACGCTTTTCGTGACAATCTGGGTGATTGTCGTGTATTTCCCGGTCGCGCACTGGGTGTTCTCGTTCGACGGATTCACCGGCAAGGACGCGGTGGGCGGCTGGATCGCCAACCAGCTCAAGGCGCTCGACTTCGCGGGCGGCACGGCGGTGCACATCAACGCCGGCGCCGCGGGTCTCGCCCTCGCGCTGGTGCTCGGCAAGCGCAAGGGCTGGCCGAAGGACACCGGCCGTCCGCACAACGTCCCGTTCGTGCTGCTCGGCGCGTCGCTGTTGTGGTTCGGCTGGTACGGCTTCAACGCCGGTTCGGCCCTCGGCGCGAACGACCTCGCGGGCGTCGCGTTCACCAACACCACCGTCGCGACCGCGGCCGCGGTGCTCGGCTGGCTGGTCGTGGAACAGCTGAAGTTCGGGAAGCCGACCACGCTCGGCGCGGCTTCCGGCGCGGTCGCCGGTCTGGTCGCCATCACGCCCGCCTGCGGTTTCGTGAGCCCGCTCGGCTCGATCGCGATCGGCCTGATCGCCGGAGTGCTGTGCGCGCTGGCCATCTCGCTGAAGTTCCGCTTCGGCTTCGACGACTCCCTCGACGTCGTCGGCGTGCACCTCGTCGGCGGTCTCGTCGGCACCATCCTGATCGGGTTCTTCGCCACCAAGAGCGTGAACTCGGCGGGCGCGGACGGCCTGTTCTACGGCGGCGGCTTCAAGCAGCTGGGCATCCAGGTGGTCGCCGCGCTTGCGGTATTGGGCTACTCGTTCATCATGACCTTGATCATCGGCTTCGCGATCAAGAAGGCGGGCGGATTCCGCGTCAGCACTGAGCACGAGGTCAGCGGCATCGACGAGGGCCAGCACGCGGAGAGCGCCTACGACTTCACCGGCATGGGCGGCCTCGGCCACTCGGCGACGTTCCCGGTCAAGCCCGTCACGAAACTCGAGGAGACCAAGGCATGAAGCTCATCACCGCGATCGTCAAGCCGTTCACGCTCGACGACGTCCGCTCCTCGCTGGAGCAGCTGGGCGTGCTCGGGATGACGGTGAGCGAGGTCCAGGGCTACGGCAGGCAGAAGGGCCACACCGAGGTCTACCGGGGGGCCGAGTACTCGGTGGATTTCGTGGCCAAGCTGAAGATCGAGGTCGTGGTGGACGACGTCGTCGTCGAGAAGGTCCTCGACGCGGTCACCACCGCCGCGCACACCGGGAAAATCGGCGACGGGAAGGTCTGGGTGACGCCGGTGGAGACGGTGATCCGCGTCCGCACCGGTGAACGCGGCACGGACGCGCTGTAGCCGATGACCGACGGGGGAGAACTCGCCCGAGCCACTGCGCTGCTTCTCGAAGGACGGCACGGAGCACCCGCACTGCGGGCGTCGCTGGTCGATCTCTACGAGTTCTGGCTCGGGAAAGGAGCGACGGCGGCCGGCGTCGACACCGCGGACCCAGGTGTCGCGCTGGTCGCCGTAGGGGGGCTGGGGCGGCGCGAACTGGTGCCGTACTCGGATCTCGATCTAGTGTTGCTGCACAACGGAAACGGTGAGATCGGAAAGATCGCCGACGCCCTGTGGTACCCGCTGTGGGACGCGCGAGTCGGCCTCGACCACTCAGTCCGAACCCCTGGCGAGGCCCTGAAAGTCGCCGCGGAAGACCTGCGCACCGCGCTAGGTCTCCTCGACGCCCGGCACCTGGCCGGCGACCCAGCCCTCAGCGAACGCCTGGCGTCCGCCGCCCGCGACCAGTGGCGGCGCACCGCCCGCAAACGCCTGCCGGAGCTCGCTGAATCCGTCCACACCCGGTGGCGGCGCAGCGGCGAGATCGCCCAATCCGCCGAACCAGACCTCAAACACGGCCGCGGCGGCCTCCGCGATTTCGGCGTACTGGAAGCCCTCGCCGCGGGCCAGCTCACCGCACGCCCGGGCGAGGAACTGTTGGCAGCCAAGCAACTCCTGCTGGACGTCCGCACCGAACTGCGCCGCGAGTCACGTCGCGAACGAGACATCCTCGGTGCCGCCGACGCCGACGTCGTCGCGCACGAACTGGAACTCGGCGACCGATTCACCCTGGCCCGCAAGCTTTCCGGCGCGGGACGGACCATCGCCTACGCCGTCGACGTCGCCCTTCGGTCCACTGTGGAGCAACCACGCCCACGCTTCGGCAGACGCCCCGTCCGCCGCCCGCTGGCCGAGGGCGTCGTCCTGCACGGCGACGAGGTCGCACTGGCCCGAGACGCGCTCCCGGCCCGAGACCCGGCCCTCCTGCTGCGCGCCGCAGCTGCCTCCGCCCGCACCCGAAAACCCATCTCACCAGGCACTCTGCGCACCCTCGCCGAATCCGCACCCGAACTCCGCGAACCCTGGCCGGACGACGCCCGCAACGCGCTGGTCGAACTGCTGGGCGCGGGGGAGGGCCTGGTCGACGCAGTCGAAGCCCTCGACCGCACCGGCTTGTGGTCCCGGCTGTTCCCCGAATGGGGTGCCGTACGCGACCTGCCACCGCGCTCCCCGGTACACCAGTGGACAGTCGACCGGCACCTAGTCCAGGCATGCGTCGAAGCAGCGAAACTCACCACCACCGTGTCGCGGCCGGACCTGCTGCTGATCGGCGCGCTCCTGCACGACATCGGCAAGGGCCGAGAGGCCGACCATTCGGAACTGGGCGCGAAAATCTCCGCCTCGGTAGCGCGACGACTGGGCCTGCCGCCCGCGGATGTCGCGACCGTCTCCGCCATGGTCCGCCACCACCTGCTGCTCCCGCACACCGCGACCAGACGCGACATCGGCGATCCCGCGACCATCTCGCGCGTGGTGAAAACCCTGGACGGCGACGTCGTCCTGCTGGAACTCCTGCACGCCCTGACCCGCGCCGATTCGCTGGCCACCGGCCCCGGCGTCTGGACCGACTGGAAGGACCGCCTCCTGGCCGAACTGGTCAGCGGCTGCGAGGAAGCGGTGCACGGCAAGGGTTTCACCCCGCCCGAGCCGTTGGACGACGACCAACGCGAACTAGTCGCCGAGGCCGCCCGCACAGGCACTGGCCAAATCCGGATCTCCGCACACGGCAAGGTCGTCACCGTCCTGCTGGCCGTACCTGCGGACCGCGAACTGCTGGCCCCCGCGGCCGGAGTCCTGGCCCTGAACTCGTTGGAGGTCCACTCCGCCGTCCTGCGCGAACATTCCGGCCGCGGCCGAGCAGGCGTCTTCACCGCGTCGCCGAAGTTCGGCTCCCTGCCAGACCCCGCACTGCTGCGCGAACAGTTCGCCCGCGCGGTCGCCGGAACGATGCCTTTGACTCAACGCCTGGCCGCAAAGGAACGGGACTACGCCACTTCGTCACCAGCCGTGGTCAAGCCAGTAGTCCGATGGTTCGACGACGAAACAAGCGGCCCCGACGCAGTCGTGCTGGAACTACGCGCCGCCGACCGCATCGGCCTCCTGTTCCGCGTGGCCAGTGCCCTGCGCCGCGCCGAAGCAGACGTCCACTGGGCAAAAGCCGCAACCCTGGGCGGCGCGGTAGTGGACTCCTTCGCCCTCTCGCCCCGTTCCGGCCACGTCACTCCACAGTGGCGAACCACCATCACCGACGCCGTCCTGACCGCAGTCTCCTGAAGGTCCGTGAAGGGCTCCTTGAAGGAATCAGATTCCCTCAAGGAGCCCTTCACGGACAGCTGGCCAGGGCATGCAGACCCGGCCGGATTGCGCCATCCGGGCTCACCCATCCGGGGTGTCGGAAGCGACAAAGCCGATTCCGGTGGCAGGATGGCAGGTCCGACCGAGGGGGCGAGGTGAACGCGGTGCGAGGTCACGAGAACCTGCCCGAGCTTTCGCTGCCTCCGACAGTCGTCGCCGGACACCTCCGTACCTGCGCCGAAGAACTCTCCGCCCTCCTGCGAGGCGACGGATCAGCGGCCACCCTCGGCGAACTATCCGAAGTGGTCACCCAGCTGGTCGCAGGCCAACACGCCCTCTCCCACGCCTTGGCAGGTCTCGCCGGCCGCATGGACGTCCGCAACCCCGCGCTGGCGACAGTCTCGCCGTCCGAAGTGGAAGTCCTCACCGAAGTCCTCCAAGCCGCCGCCTGCGCCGTGAGCTGCTCGGCCGAGGAACTCGCCGACGCCGAACCGCTTTTCGAGTTCACCAGCGACTCCGCAGGACCCGATACCCGCGTTTGAGTAGTCCTACTCAGCCCGGATTGAGGGACTTCACGCTGCCGCGCGCCCGTCCCCGGACGGCAGACTTCTCCCCAACGCCGGGCGGTCGAGGGGGAACCGCTCCGCGTGCCCGCGGCGGAAGGCCTCCTGGGGAGGTGAGCTCTTCCGCCACAGTTCCGGGGACGGCCGTGGGGAGCGGCCGCCCCGGAACTCCCCGGGCTCAGGAATCCGCGATCCGCGCCAGCAGCCCGGCCGCGAGCCGGAGCAGTTCCTGTTCGGTGGGGCTCAGCGTCCGTTCGAGGGCCGCAGCCAGCCACGTCTCCCGCGCGATCGAGTACTGGCGCAGCTCCCGCAGCCCGGCCGGGGTGAGGTCGATCAGCGACCGCCGCCCGTCCGCCGGATCCGGGGTGCGCGTGATCAGCTCGCGTTCGGCCAGCGAGGCCAGGATCCGCGTCAGCGACTGCGGATGGATCCGTTCGGCCTCGGCCAGCTCGCCCGGCGTGTGCGTGCCGCCCCGGTACAGCCGCGAAAGCACCGCCAGCACGGCCGGTCCCGGAGCGGGCGCCCCCGCCTCGAAGCGCATCCGCCAGTTCAGCCGCCCGACGCCCTCGCGCACCGTCCGGGCCAGCGTCGCCAGCTCATCGGCCCGGTCCGCGTCGGGTTCGGTCTCCATAGGCCCAGATTAGGCGGTTTCCCCTCGCACCAACGCGGCATACCTCCCGTCCGCCGCCAGCAACTCCGCGTGCGTTCCCCGTTCGACGATCCTCCCCGCGTCCAGCACCGCGATCTGATCCGCATGCTCCACAGTGGACAGCCGATGCGCGATGGCGATCGTCGTGCGCCCGGCGGCGAGCCGGTCCAGTTCCGCCTGCACCGCCCGCTCCGTGCGGTTGTCCAGCGAACTCGTCGCCTCGTCCAGGATCAGCACCGGCGGATTGCGCAACAGGATCCGCGCGATCGCCATCCGCTGCTTCTCCCCGCCGGAAAACCGGTACCCGCGTTCCCCGACAACGGTGTCGTACCCCTCCGGCAGCGCGGCCAGCGTGTCGTGAATGTGCGCGGCCTTCGCCGCGGTCTCCAGCTCCTCGTCGGTCGCGTCCGGCTTCGCGAACCGCAGGTTCTCCCGTACTGACGCGTGGAACAGATACGTCTCCTGCGAAACCAGCCCAACCCCAGCGGCCAGCGACGCGAGCGTCACGTCCCGTACGTCCGTCCCGTCCACGCACACCTTTCCCTCAGTCACCTCGTACAACCGAGCGACCAGATAGGCGAGCGTCGTCTTCCCGGAACCCGTCGACCCGACCAACGCCGTCGTGGTCCCCGCAGGCACGTCGAGATCGATGTCGCGCAACGTCCACGGACCCTCGTCGTCGTAGCGGAACGACACCCCGCGCATCGAAACCGCTCCGCCGCGAAGGACCAGCTCACGCGCGCCCGGCCGGTCGCCGATCTCCACCGGCAGATCGAGCACCTCGAAGATCCGCCCGAACAACGCCTTCGCCGACGCGACGTTCTGTCCCACGGTCTGCATCGCCGTCGCTGGCGCGAGCAGCCGGTTCAACATGCTGGTGAACGCGACGACAGTGCCCAGCGAGATCGGTGCCGCACCGCCCGCGAGCTCCAGCCCGGCGGCCCAGTAGACCAGCGCCGGGACGATCGTCAGGCTCATCGACCGTGCCGCCCGCTGCCACCGTCCGGCCAGCGCGGCACTGCGCTCCAGCGCCGCGACCTCGCGCGATTCCTCGGCGAACCGGTCGCGCATCAGCTTCGCGTTGCCCATCGTCTTCGCCAGCAGCACGCCGGTGACCGACAGCGATTCCTCGACGATCGTGGTCAGCCGGGCCATCCGCCGGGTCCGGCCGCGGGCGAGCTTCCGCTGCTTGCCGCCGAGCCGCAGCGTGAACAGCAGGAACAACGGCACGACGACCAGCGACAACAGCGCCAGCTGCCAGTCCATGACCAGAATCGCCACCGCGATCGCCAGCGCCGTGGTGCCGTTCTGCACGATCGACGCGGCGGTCCCGGTCACGACGTTGTCCACGCCGCCGATGTCGTTGAAGACCCGCGACAGCACCTCGCCGGTCTTGGTCCGGGTGTAGAAGCCCAGCGACATCCGCTGCAGATGGCTGTACACGGACACCCGCAGCTCGTTCATCACCCGCTGGCCGATGGTGTTGGACAGCCCGGTGGTCCGCACGCTCAGCGCCGCGGACCCGAGCGCGGCGGCGATCATCCCCATCGCTAGCAGGCTCACCAGCAGGGCGTCGCGGTGCGGCAGCGCGGTGTCCAGCATCTCCCGCAGCAGGAACGGCGAGGCGGCGCCCAGCCCGGCCTGCACGACCAGCAGCACGCACAGCCCGGTCAGCGCCCGCCGGTGCGGCCCGAACAGGCCGGCGATGCGGCGGAACGGCGCCTGTTCTTCCTCGTCTCCTGCCGGTTCGGCGAGCGTCGGACGCCGGGCAGTAGCTGATGTCATACGCCTATGTTTACTTAATTTCCCAGCCGGTGCGAGCGGTTTTCGCATGGTTGAGCTATTGCTGCTTCGTCAGTTACTACGCGCATGCGTATTACCCTTCCCGTACCCGTGAAGGCCGGGCGGCCGGGGCGGCTACCCTCGGAAGATGCCGGGGGTGCCGAGCACCGCCCGGCACGCGAACTTTCGACCCAGCTGGAGCGTGCACCCCCGTGTTCGACACCCTCTCCGATCGGCTCACCTCGGCCCTGCAGTCGCTCTCGCGCAAGGGCCGGCTGTCCGACGCCGACATCGACGCCACCGCGCGCGAGATCCGCATCGCGCTGCTGGAAGCGGACGTCGCGCTCCCGGTGGTCAAGGCGTTCATCGCGAAGATCAAGGACCGGGCGAAGGGCGCCGAGGTCTCCCAGGCGCTGAACCCGGCGCAGCAGGTCGTCAAGATCGTCAACGAGGAGCTCGTCGGCATCCTCGGCGGCGAGACGCGGCGGCTGAACCTGGCGAAGAACCCGCCGTCCGTGATCATGCTCGCTGGTCTCCAGGGTGCTGGTAAGACGACGCTGGCGGGCAAGCTGGCGATGTGGCTGAAGAAGCAGGGCCACGCGCCGATGCTGGTCGCCTGCGACCTCCAGCGGCCGAACGCGGTCAACCAGCTGCAGATCGTCGGCGAGCGCGCGGGCGTCACCACGTTCGCGCCGGAGCCGGGCAACGGCGTCGGCGACCCGGTCGACGTCGCCCGCCGCGCGATCGAAGAGGCCAAGCACGCGCAGTACGACATCGTCGTGGTCGACACCGCGGGTCGGCTCGGTGTCGATGAAGAGCTGATGAAGCAGGCCAGTGATATCAGGGCAGCCATCCGCCCCGATGAGGTCCTGTTCGTGGTCGACGCGATGATCGGTCAGGACGCGGTCACCACCGCCGAGGCGTTCCGCGACGGCGTCGGCTTCACCGGCGTGGTGCTCACGAAGCTCGACGGCGACGCCCGCGGTGGCGCCGCGCTGTCCGTCCGCGAGGTCACCGGCCAGCCGATCCTCTTCGCGTCCAACGGCGAGAAGCTCGAGGACTTCGACACGTTCCACCCGGACCGGATGGCCTCGCGCATCCTGGGCATGGGCGACGTGCTGACCCTGATCGAGCAGGCCGAACAGCACTTCGACCAGGAGCAGGCCGAACAGGCCGCGCAGAAGCTCACCAGCGGGCAGCTCACGCTGGAGGACTTCCTCGAGCAGATGCTCGCCGTGCGCAAGATGGGCCCGATCGGCAACCTGCTCGGCATGCTGCCCGGCGCGGGCCAGATGAAAGACCAGCTCGCCTCGGTCGACGACAAGCAGCTCGACCGGCTGCAGGCGATCATCCGCGGCATGACGCCCGCCGAGCGCGCCGACCCGAAGATCATCAACGGCTCGCGCAGGCTGCGCATCGCGAACGGCTCCGGCGTGACCGTCCGCGAGGTCAACGACCTGGTCAACCGCTTCTTCGAGGCGCGCAAGATGATGGCGCAGATGGCCGGCCGGTTCGGCTTCGGCGGCGGAGGCGGCGGGAGCAAGAACCGCAAGGGCAAGAAGGGGAAGAAGGGCAAGGGACGCGGCCCCACACAGCCGAAGATGCGCGGCGGGATGCCCGGCGGCATGCCGATGCTTCCCCCCGGCGGCGGCATGCCCGGCGGAATGCCGGACCTGTCCCAGCTCGGCGGCATGAACGACGTGCCCGGCTTCGACCCGTCCAAGTTCAAGCTGCCGAAGGACCCGAAGAACAATTGAGCCCGCTGCACCTTTCCGGCACCGTCCTGCCCGACGGCGAACCGCGTGACCTCTGGATCCAGGACGGAAAGCTGTCGTTCGAGCCGGTTCCCGGCGCGGAAACGCTGTCCGCCGGCGGATTCGTGGTCCCGGGCCTCGTCGACGCGCACTGCCACCCGGGCCTCGGCCCGAGCGGCGGGCTGTCGGTGGAGGAGGCGGCGGAGCAAGCCGCGACCGACCGCGACGCGGGCACCCTGCTGATCCGCGACTGCGGCCTGCCGCTCGACGTCCGGCCGCTGCAATCGCGCGCGGACCTGCCCACGATCATCCGCTGCGGACGCCACCTGGCGCTGCCCAAGCGGTACATCCCCGGGTTCGCGATCGAGTTGGACGACCCGGCGCTGCTGCCCGAAGCGGTCGCCGAACAGGCCCGCGACGGCGACGGCTGGGTCAAGCTCGTCGGCGACTGGATCGACCGCGGCGAAGGCGACCTCGCGCCGCTGTGGCCGGACGACGTGCTCGCCGAAGCCATCCGCATCGCCCACGACCTCGGCGCACGCGTCACCGCGCACGTGTTCGGCGAAGCCGCGTTGCCGGGCCTGATCGGCGCGGGCATCGACTGTCTGGAACACGGCACCGCGCTGTCGCCAGACCAGCTGGCCGAACTCGCGCGCCGCGACGTCGCGTTGGTGCCCACGCTCATCAACATCGAGAACTTCCCCGGCATCGCGGACAAGGCAGGCAAGTACCCGACGTACGCGGCCCACATGCGCGCGCTGCACGCAGGCGTCGGCGAGATGGTGTCCTCGGCGGTTGAAGCGGGCGTACGCGTCTTCGCGGGCACGGACGCGGGCGGCATGGTCGAGCACGGCCGTATCGCCGACGAGGTCGAAGCGCTCCACCGCGCCGGGATGACGCGTACGCAGGCGCTCGCGAGCGCGTCCTGGGAAGCGCGCGAATGGCTCGGCCACCCCGGCATCGAGCACGGCGCCCCGGCGGACCTGATCGTCTACGCCGACGACCCGCGCGAGGATCTCGCCGCACTGCACCACCCGACCCACATCGTCTTGGGCGGCACGGTCTTCCACTGACCGCACCAATGCCACATTGGGTGCGTCAGGCGCGGTTGAAGTCCGTGAGCAGTGAGCAACGGCGACGTGTGTGCGCGACGCGACCCCGCCTCGATGCGCCACAGCACAGGCACATAGCGTGAACCCGTGGCCGAAGACGGTGGGGGAAAGCGAATTCTGGGCGCCCATTGGGCCTTTGCCGCGTTCTTCTTCGGAGTCGCCGGCTACTACCTCGTCACCCTCCTCACCGCGGCCGCGTTCAATCGCCACGTCGGCGACGACGACCCGGTCGAGGCGTACGCGGGACCGTTGCTGCTGCTGGCCTTCCTGCCGAATCTGGTCCTCGGCCTCGGCCCGGCGATCGCCTCCCTGCGCTACGGCTCCGGCCTCGAACGCGACTTCGGGCTCCGCACGCGCGGCCGCGACCTTCGCATCGGCCTCGCCTGCGGCCTGCTCGCGCTCGTCGTCGGCTTCGTGCTGAACGCCGCCGAAATCGCCGTCTTCGGCGGCGACGAGGTGTCCGACAGCCCGCTCACCGACCTGCCCGACGTGTCCGGCGGCAGCCCGGTCTGGCTCGTCACCACCGCGCTCGTGCTGGTGATCGCCGTCCCGCTCACCGAGGAACTGCTGCTGCGCGGGGCGCTCTGGAACGCACTGGCGCACTACAAGATCCCGCCGTGGGTGGTGCTCGTGCTCACCTCGCTGGTGTTCGCGCTGCTGCACGGCGAGACCACGCGCACGATCGCGCTGTTCGGCCAAGGCCTCGTCCTCGGGCTGGCGCGGCATTACTCCGGCCGGACCTCGGCGAGCGTGCTCGCGCACGCGGCCAACAACCTGCCGCCCGCCGTCCTGCTCTTCACCGGGCACTGAGCGCGGGCGGACCTGGAGTGAACCGGTGACCGGTCGAGTACTGTGCGAAACCATTTCGGCCGCTAGGCTCGACCGGTGAGCAGAGCGAGCACGGGGAGGCGGGCGTGACCACATCACAGCCCCGTGAACCCCTCTCCAGTGCGCTCTCCCCGGAGGACTTCGTGGCCGAACCGACCGCGTTCCCGGCGCATCGCTGGGGATTCGGGGCGTTCCTGCTGGTCGAGGCCGTTCTGCTGGCCTCGGCCGCGTTCATCGGCGCGCTCGCCGGGCCGACGGCGCCGGGCAGGCCGCTGCCGATCAGCACGGTGCTGCTCGGCACGATGCTGCCCACCATGATCGCCGCCGGCGTCGCGGTGCTGGTCACCGTCGTCCGCGGCAACGGCCCGAAGCTCGACCTGCGGCTCGAATGGCGCTGGGCGGACGTCTGGACCGGGCTCAAATTCGGCATGCTCGGCCTCGTGCTCACCTCGCTGAGCGCCTACGTGTGGACCGAGCTGGTCGGCTCGGCGGACGCGACCTCGGCGATCAGCGCGCTGGTCGACGACCGCAAGATGTCCGTGCCCGCCGCCGCGGTGATGTTCGGCTACCTGTGGCTGCTCGGGCCGATCTGCGAGGAGATCATCTACCGCGGCCTGCTCTGGGGCGCGGTGGAGCGGCTGCAGTGGCGCAGCGAGCGGTGGGGGCGCTTCGCCGCGTTCCTGCTGTCCACCGCCGTTTTCGCGGCCAGCCACCTGGAACCGTTGCGCACCACGCTGCTGCTGGTGATCTCCATCCCGATCGGGCTGGCCCGGCTGTCCACCGGAAGGCTGGCCGGCAGCATCGTCGCGCACGCGGTCAACAACTTCCTGCCCGCGGTCGCGATCCTGCTCGGAGCGCTCGGGCTCGCGTCGTTCTGACGCTGGTCGCGCACGCGTAACCGGGGCCTTGTGCGGGCTCGGCGACGGGCATCTGGCAGAATGTTCGCTTGCCCGCTTCCGCCGGACCCTCTCGCCGTGTGGAAGCTCCTGACCTCCGGGTGCCGCGAGCCTGTCCCCACGGGTTCCGCGCGCGCCCTGCACCACACAGCACTGAGGAGTACCCACACCCGTGGCCGTCAAGATCAAGCTGCAGCGCCTCGGCAAGATCCGTGCGCCGTACTACCGCATCATCATCGCCGACGCGCGCACCCGCCGGGACGGCAAGGCCATCGAGACGATCGGCAAGTACCACCCGAAGGAAGAGCCGAGCTTCATCGAGGTCGACACCGAGCGGGCGCAGTACTGGCTGGGCGTCGGCGCGCAGCCGACCGAGCCGGTCCAGCGCATCCTCGAGATCACCGGCGACTGGCAGAAGTTCAAGGGCCTGCCGGGCGCCGAGGGCACCCTGAAGGTGGCCGAGCCGAAGCCGTCCAAGCAGGACCTGTTCAACGCGGCGCTGGCCGCGGCGGGCGAGGAGCCCTCCACCGAGGCCACCACGCCGAAGAAGAAGTCGGCCCCGAAGAAGGCCGACAAGGCCGAGGCCGGCGAAGCGGCTGAGGGCGAGAAGTCCGAGTGAGCTTCCTCGCCGACTCCCTCGAGCACCTGGTGCGCGGGATCGTCGACAACCCGGACGAGGTCCGGGTCGAGCTGCTGACCACGCGTCGTGGCCGCACGCTCGAGGTGCACGTCCACCCCGACGATCTCGGCAAGGTGATCGGCCGGGGCGGGCGCACCGCGACCGCTCTGCGCACCGTGATGGGCGGCATCGGCGGCCGCGGCGTCCGTGTGGACGTCGTCGACACCGATCGCTGACCCGGATCCTCGGAAACGGTCAGGTATGGACGTCGTAGTCGGCCGTATCGCGAAGGCGCACGGCATCCGCGGGGAGCTCGCGGTCGACGTGCGCACGGATTCGCCGCAGCAGCGGTTCGCGATCGGTGCGGTCGTCACGACGAAGCTGCGCGACGGCAGCACGAGAGAACTCACCATCGCAGCCGCCCGCGAACACAGCGGGCGGCTGCTGGTGCGTTTCGAGCAGGTGCTCACCCGCGATGTCGCGGAAACCCTGCGCGGGGCCCTGCTTCTGGCGGACACCGACACTCTGCCGCCCACCGGCGACCCGGACGAGTTCTACGACCACGAGCTGGCCGGCCTGAGCGCCGAGCTGGCCGACGGGACGGTCGTCGGCAAGGTCGTCGAAGTGGTCCACTCGCCGGCCGGCGAACTGCTCGAACTCGATCACGACGGGCGCTCGGTGTTGGTACCTTTCGTCCGCGCCATCGTTCCGGTGGTGGATGTCGCGGGGGGCCGGGTCGTGCTCGATCCGCCCGAAGGCCTCCTCGACGCTGACTGAGGGGGAGTTCGTGAAGTTCTGGACGAAGGCTGTCTTCGCAGCCGTTCTGGCCACCGCTTTCGCCGCGCCGCCCGCGCAGGCCGCTTCGCCGGTGTACGGCGACTTTTCGCTGATGTTCCAGCGCAGCGCCGGCCAGTACGCGCCGCCGGGGGAGAAGGCGTTCCAGTGGGCGTGGTCGCCGCAGTCGGCCACCGAATCGCAGATCACCTGGGGCGACCCGGTCACGTGGCCGCCGGCGACCGCTGAGCACTTCGTCCGCTCGGGCGACTGGGTGCTGCTCGACGGCTGGGACGGCAACGGCTCGTACTACTCGCAGCGGGTCACCGAAGAGTCGGCGTGCGACGGCGCCACGTGCACGCCGATCGCCTCCGACGGCGGCCGCCAGCACTACGTGCGCTGGACCGTGCCGTCCACCGATTACCGGCTCGTCGCGCGCGGCACGATCACCGAGCAGAGCTCGGGCAAGGTCGTCCACTTCGAACATCTGCAGACCTGGGGCGCGCCCGCTCCGTGCTCGAACGCCCGCTTCGGGGCGCGCACCTGCGTCACGCAGACCGAGACGTGGTCGGACGACAACGGGCTGCCCGCCGGGTCGCCGATCCGCCAGACCCTGCACCGCAGCATCAAGATCGCGCAGGGGCTCGGCATGGCCTTCGCGATCGACCAGGACGTCCCGAGCCCGTGGCACGCCGAGGCCACCGAGTACTGGAACTGGTAACCGCTTGCGCATCGACGTCGTCACCATTTTCCCCGAGTACCTGGACCCGCTGCGCGCCGCGCTGCTGGGCCGGGCGATCGACCGCGGCCTCATCGAGGTCGGCGTGCACGACCTGCGCGACTGGACCCACGACGTCCACCGCGCGGTCGACGACGCCCCGTACGGCGGCGGTCCCGGCATGGTCATGAAGCCGCAGATCTGGGGCCCGGCCCTGGACGACGTGTGCGGCGAAGGGACCCGGCTCGTGGTCCCGACCCCGGCGGGCAAGCCGTTCACCCAGGAGCTCGCGCACGCCTACGCCGAGGAAAAGCACCTGGTGTTCGCCTGCGGCCGCTACGAGGGCATCGACCAGCGGGTGGTGGACGACGCGGCCCGCCGGATGCCGGTCGACGAGGTCTCGATCGGCGACTACGTGCTGGTCGGCGGCGAGGCCGCGGTGCTGGTGATCGTCGAGGCCGTGGTCCGGCTGCTGCCGGGCGTGCTCGGCAACGCGCGCTCGGCGGCCGAGGACTCGTTCTCCGACGGCCTGCTCGAAGGCCCCAGCTACACCCGCCCGGAGGTGTGGCGCGACCTGGCGGTGCCGGACGTGCTGCGCTCGGGCAACCACGCGCTCATCGACCGCTGGCGGCGCGACCAGGCGCTCGAACGCACCGCGCTGCGGCGGCCGGATCTGCTCGCCCAGCTGCCCGAGGGCAGCCTGGACAAGCGGGACCGGCAGGTGCTCGACGGGCTGGACGACCAGCCCGGATAGGCCCCGTGCGAGGTCTCCGGGGGCCTCTGCCATAATGGATTGGTTGGCGTGACGCGTCATCTTTTGCTTTGGCCGCTGGCCGGGGCAAAAGCCGCGATGCCAGCCGTGAATGCCATCAGCCCCGGGCTAGTCGCAGTGAACTCCACTGCGCGCTCAAGCTGTACGTAAGCCACACGAATACGAGGACGGACCACCGATGAACACCCTGGACGCGCTGGACGCGCAGTCACTGCGTTCCGACATCCCGGCCTTCCGCCCCGGCGACACGCTCAAGGTGCACGTCCGCGTCATCGAGGGCAACCGCGAGCGCAACCAGGTCTTCCAGGGCGTCGTGATCCGCCGGCACGGCGGCGGCGTCCGGGAGACCTTCACCGTCCGCAAGGTCTCGTTCGGCGTCGGCGTCGAGCGCACCTTCCCGGTGCACTCGCCGAACGTGGCCGAGATCGAGGTCTTCAAGCGCGGCGACGTGCGCCGGGCGAAGCTGTACTACCTGCGCGAGCTGCGCGGCAAGAAGGCCAAGATCAAGGAGCGCCGCGAGAACCGCGAGACCACCTCTGCCCGCTGAGTGGCGAGTCGGTTACCGGTAGCCTGGCGACGTGGTCGAACCTGTGTCGCGGAACGCCGATGAGGACGGCCCCGAACGCCCGGAGGAGGACCAGGAACGGTCCGGCGGGCGTCGGGGGTCGCACCGGCGAGGCAAGTCCTCGAAAAAGCGGTCGTTCTGGAAGGAACTGCCGATCCTGATCGTGATCGCCCTGGTGCTCACGATCGTGATCCAGGCGTTCCTGGCGAAGGTCTACATGATCCCCTCGGGATCGATGGAGGCCACGCTGCACGGCTGCCCCGGCTGCACCGGCGACCGGATCCTGGTCGACCGCGTCACCTACGACTTCACCGACCCCTCCCCGGGGGACGTGATCGTGTTCAAGGGCCCGCCCGCGTGGACCGAGAACGAGATCGCGCCGCAGGAGTCGAGCAACATCGTCGTGCGCGCGCTGCGCGGCCTCGGTTCGCTGGTCGGCTTCGCGCCGCCGGACGAGCGGGACTTCGTCAAGCGCGTCATCGCCACCGGCGGCCAGACCGTCCAGTGCTGCGACGACCGCAACCGGGTGATCGTCGACGGCAAGGCCCTCGACGAGCCCTACATCCACTGGGCAGACGACCACCACCGCGTGCAGGAGTCGTTCGCCCCGGTGAAGGTCCCGCAGGGCGCGCTCTGGGTGATGGGCGACAACCGCAACGACTCCGCCGATTCGCGCTACCAGGGCGGCGGCGGGCCCAATGGTGCTGTTCCCGTGGATGACGTCATCGGCAAGGCCCGCGTCATCGTGCTGCCGCCGAGCCGCTGGGGCGGCATCTCGGACCACAATCCGCAGGAGAACGCCCAGCCGGTCGCGCTCGGCGCGCCCGCGTGGCAGCAAGGGCTGCCGCTCGGCATCGGCTTCGCCACCGCGGTGCCGACGCTCTTCGTCGGACGCCGGTTGAAGGCAGGCCTCCGCAAGGCGGCCGGCCGGAGACGGTAAGCGGTGCGCTCCGTCCGCGACTTCCGGGTGGTGCTTCGGTGACTCTCCCTCCTCCCCGCACTCCGGCGGAACCGCTGCGTCCGCCGCGCGCTGTGGTGCGCGGCGAGCTGTTCTGGGGTCTGCAAGGCGCTCTCGAACGACGCGGCCTCGGCCCGGTCGCCGGCGTCGACGAAGCTGGCGCCGGAGCCTGCGCGGGCCCGCTCGTGGTGGCTTCCTGCGTGCTCCGTCCTGGCGACGGCGCGCGACTGCCCGAGCTGACCGATTCGAAGATGCTCACCGCGAAGGCCCGGGACCGGGTGTACGACCGGGTCCTGCAGCGCGCTCTCGACTACTCGGTGATCGTCATCCCCTCCGAGCAGGTGGACCTGCTCGGCATCCGGGTGATGAACTTGGAAGGCATGCGCCGTGCCGTCGCCGGCCTGCGCACCCATCCCGGGTACGTCCTCACCGACGGCTTCCCGATTCCCGGCATCCCCGCGCCGAATGTCGCGGTGATCAAGGGAGACCGCAGCGTCGCGAGCATCGCGGCGGCGTCGGTTCTGGCGAAGGTGACGAGGGACCGGATCATGGCCGGCCTGCACGAAGAGTTGCCGGCGTACGGCTTCGACGTGCACAAGGGCTACAGCACCTCGGACCATCTGGCTGCGCTGAGTGAGCACGGCCCGAGCCCGGTGCACCGCTGGTCCTACACGAATGTCGCCACCGTTGCCCTCGCGCACGGACTCACTGCCCCGCATCCGGTCGTGCTCACCTACGCTGCACTGGAGAATGCCCTGGAAAAAGCGGGCGGGCCGGTCCGTGCCCCGGGCCGCTCGGTGGGTAAGAATGAACGCTCCGCCGCCGGAGCAGGACGAACGCGAGGAGGGGCGCGGATTTCATGAGCGCAGAGGATCTCGAGAAGTACGAGACCGAGATGGAGCTCTCGCTGTACCGCGAGTACCGCGACATAGTGGGCCAGTTCTCGTACGTGGTGGAGACCGAGCGGCGGTTCTACCTGGCCAACGCAGTGGACGTGCAGGTGCGCGACGGCGGCGGCGAGGTGTACTTCGAGGTGCGCATGTCGGACGCCTGGGTGTGGGACATGTACCGCCCCGCCCGGTTCGTGAAGCACGTCCGGGTCATCACCTTCAAGGACGTCAACGTCGAGGAACTCGACAAACCCGACCTGCGGCTCCCCGAGGACGGCCCGTTCTCGGGCTGACCCCCGCTCGCTTCGCCACGAGGCCACCCGGCACTGCCCGGGTGGCCTTCGTCGTCTCCGCCCCCTGCACACCGCCCCGACAATTCGCTCTGGCTTCGGGGCCTCGGACCGGCTTTGATCCACAACCCCCCGGTTATCCACAGCCGGGAGAAATCCCTCTGGCGCGGGTTCCGGTCACGTTGCGATGGTGAAAGCACACGCACCGTGACCGACGGTGCTCACGCTGTCCGAGGGGGACACCATGAACGACGGCCCGCACCCCGGCGCGCAGTGGCGCCGGACGTTCGGCCGCTGGGGCGAGGACCTCGCCGCCCGGCACCTGCAGGCCGCCGGCATGGTCCTGCTCAGCCGGAACTGGCACTGCCGGGAAGGCGAGCTCGATCTGGTCCTGTCCGAAGGCGACCGGGTGATCTTCTGCGAGGTCAAAACCCGCTCCAGCACCGAATACGGCACCCCCGCCGAGTCGGTGACGCCGGAGAAGATCGACCGGGTCCACCGAGCCGCCATGCGCTGGCTGAAGGAACATCGAGTCGGCTGGTGCCGCATCCGGTACGACGTGGTGACCGTCTACGCCCCGGACGGCGAAGAGCCGGTCGTACGGCACCTGGTGGGAGCTTTCTGATGCCCCACGCCAAAACCTGGTCCGTCGCGTTGCTGGGCATCGAAGGCCGAGTAGTGGAAATCGAAGCCGATCTAGGCGGCGGCCTGAGCCGAGTCACGTTGGTCGGCCTGCCCGACGCCGGCCTGCGCGAGGCAAAAGACCGAGTCCGCTCCGCGGTCCGCAACTCCGGCCAGTCCTGGCCGGACGGCAAAATCACGCTAGCCCTGTCTCCCGCCAACCTGCCCAAAATGGGTTCCGGCTACGACCTGGGCATCGCCGCCGCGGTCCTGGCCGCGATCGGCGCCGTCCCCGCCCGGAAACTCCTGCACACCATCCTCCTGGGAGAACTGGCCCTGGACGGCAGAATCCGCCCCGTACGCGGCGTCCTCCCCGGCCTTCTGGCCGCCAAAGCCGCCGGCCACGAACGCGCCGTGGTACCGATGGAATCCCTGGTAGAAGCGGCCCTGGTAGACGGCCTGGAAGTCTCCGGCGTAACCCGCCTGGCCGAACTCATCGCCTGGCTGAAAGACGAAGGCGACTTACAACCGCCCGCGGCCCCGGTCGCCGCCGCTCCCGCGGCAATCCCCGACCTGGCCGACGTAGTAGGCCAACCGGAAGCCCGATGGGCACTGGAAGTCGCGGCAGCGGGCGGCCACCACCTCCTGCTCACCGGCCCGCCCGGAGTCGGCAAAAGCATGCTGGCCAGACGCCTCCCCGGCCTGCTCCCGGATCTGTCGCCGGGCGAGTCCCTGGAAGTAACCGCCATCCACTCAGTAGACGGCTCCCTGTCCAAGTCCTCGCCCCTCGTCACCGTCCCGCCCTTCGTCGCCCCGCACCACTCGATCAGCCCACCCGCCCTCATCGGCGGCGGCACCGGCCTGGCCGCCCCCGGCGCCATCAGCCGAGCCCACCGAGGCGTGCTTTTCCTGGACGAGGCCTGCGAATTCGGCAACCAACGCCTCGACTCGCTCCGCACCGTCCTGGAAGAAGGCGAAGTCCGCATCGCCCGAGCCAAAGGCGTCGTCCGCTATCCCGCCCGGTTCCAGCTAGTCCTGGCCACCAACTCCTGCCCCTGCGCCCCGCCGAGAGAAACCGACTGCACCTGCTCAGCAACCACCCGCCGCCGCTACCTCTCCAGACTTTCCGGCCCCCTCCTGGACCGAGTAGACCTCCGCGTCCGCCTGCGCCCGCTCACCGCGATCTCCGCCCACCAATCCACCACCCCCGAACCGTCCTCGACAGTCCGAGCCCGAGTCCTGGCCGCCCGAGACCGCGCACAACACCGCTGGCACGAACACGGCTGGCACTCCAACACGGAGGTGCCAGGCCCCGTCCTGCGCCGAGATTTCGCCCTGCCCCCGCCCGCCACCGCAGTCCTGGACCGAGCCCTGGACCGAGGCCTCCTGACCGCGAGAGGAGCCGACAGATGCCTGCGCATCGCCTGGACCCTGGCCGACCTGGCCGCCCTGCCCCAACCAGACACCGACCACGTCACAGCGGCCCTGGACTTCCGAGAACGCAAAACCGGCTAGCCCAGGTCGGAAGCCATCCCGCACGACGATCCCGATCTCGCGAAAGGCTCGGCCCCCGGGCAAGCGCCCGTGCTCCTGCGCACGGCGATCGGGTCCTGGCCGGACGGCATCTCGCCGCTCGATCCGGGTCGGCGGCCGACGCTGACCGGACCGCGCGTGACAGCTCCCGACCAGTCCGCCGCCCGCTCGCCAAGGCCCGGCCGGATGTCCCACCGCGGACGGGCAAACCCGCCCGTCCTGCTGCGCATGGCGATCGGGTCCTCGCCGGACGGCATCTCGCCGCTCGATCCGGGTCGGCGATCGACGCTGACCGGGCCGCGTGCGACAGCGCCCGACCGGTCTGCCGCCCGTTCGCCATAGCCCGGCCAGATGTCCCGCCCCGGACAGGCAAACCCGCCCGTCCGAACCTTCGACGAAAGGAACCATCCGTGTCCAACCGAGCCATCCCGTCCGCCGCCCCGCGGACCCGGCACCGCAGGCCGAAGACGCCGCAGCACAAGATCGTCCGGCATCTTCACCCGGTGCGGCGCAGGGAAGTCCGCCCCGAGCACGACCCGGTCCGGGTGCGAGAACGGTTGGCGCTGCATCGCCACCTCGCCGTCGTCCGCTCCGAGAACCCTGGCTGCCGAAGAGGTGCGGCGTGAGCGTTGCGGTCGAGGACCAGACTGCGGCGACCGATTCCGAACGGCTCGCCCGCGCGTATCTGCTCGGCGTCGCCGAACCGCCGGCGCCCCACCTGCTGGAGTTCGTCGGCGAACACGGCCCGGTCGTGGCAGCCGAGCGGGTCCAGGCCGGAGACTGTCCCGAGCAGGTTCTCCGCGAAACGGCAGCACGGCGGGAATCCACGATCGCGGAACAAGATCTCGAGGCGGCAGCCAAAGCCGGTGCCCGGCTCGTGGTTCCCGAAGACCACGAATGGCCAGCGTGGCCGCTGCTCTCGCTAGCTGTAGCGACCGGAAACGGCGTGAAGCACGTAGCCGCGCCGCTCGGGCTGTGGGTCCGTGGCAGCGCGAGCTTGGCCGAAGCCGCTGATCGGGCAGTGGCGGTTGTCGGCGCCCGGATGGCCACGGACTACGGCGTGCACAACGCGCTCGAGATCGGCCACGCGTTGGCAACTCGACAAGTACCGGTCTTCTCCGGCGCAGCCCTGGGCATCGACGCCGCCGCCCATCGCGGTGCGCTCAGCGGTGGCGGAGTCACGGTCGCGTTGCTCGGATGTGCAGTCGACTATTCCTATCCCGCAGGCAACGTCGCCCTGTTGGACCGCATCGCCGACGGCGGCGCGCTCGTCAGCGAGTACGCACCGAAGACACCGCCCGCGCGCCATCGATTTCTGGTGCGCAACCGCCTTATCGCAGGTCTCACCGACGGCACAGTCGTTGTGGAAGCCGGAATCCGCAGCGGCGCACGCAACACCGCCACCATCGCGGGCGCGCTCGGCAAGGTCGTGATGGCGTTGCCGGGATCAGTGCATTCGGGCAGTTCGGCCGGGTGCCATGCGCTGATCCGGGACTGCAAGGCCACGTTGGTCACCTCGGTCGACGAGGTGCTCGAAACCGTCGGCAGGTTCGGCACAACGGCTCCCGCGGCCGAGTCGAGCCGACGGCCCACCGACAATCTCGGCCCAGAGGCGTCGCGGGTTTACGACGCGCTGCTTCCGCGTGCCGGGCGGGCTCCGGAGGAGGTCGCGGAAAGCGCCGGAGTGCCGGTTTCCCGAGTTCGCGCCTTGTTGCCGGAACTGGAAATCGACGGCTTCGCGGTGCGCGGCGACACCGGCTGGCGGCAGATCGTCCGAACGGCCAACCGATGATGGGCGTGGCGATGCTTGACCAATGGCGATGGTTCGCGCAGCGTAATCGGCATGCCCTCAGCGAGTGCACGCAAGGACGCGGTCCCGCGTCCCGGTGGACACCGGAAACACCCGCCACGACCCGATCTTCGTGCTCTTCGCGCCGAATTGCCGGAGTCAGCCGAGTCGGTGGTGGCCGGTTACGAACGGCATCTGTCGTTGGAGCGTGGGCTGTCGCCGCACACCGTGCGCGCGTACGTCGGCGACGTCGTTTCGCTGTTGGCGTTCGTGACCGTGGGGGAGGGAGACCGTCCCGCGCGGCGCTTTGAGGACTTGGACGTCACGCAGCTGCGCGCGTGGCTCGCGGGGCAGCGCTCGGACGGCGCCGGGCGCACCACCCTCGCGCGCCGCGCCGCGGCCGCGCGCACGTTCACCGCTTGGGCGCACCGCACCGAGTTGCTGAAGTCGGACCCGGGCGGTCGGCTGGCCGCGCCGCGCGCGCACCGGACCCTGCCCGGCGTGCTCCGCGCCGAACAGGCCGACGCGCTCATGGACGCCTCCGCGAAAGGGGCAGCCGAACGGGATCCGGTCGCTCTGCGTGACCGCGCATTGGTCGAGTTGTTGTACGCAACCGGCATTCGGGTGTCGGAGCTGTGCGGACTGGACGTCGGCAGCGTGGACTTTTCCCGTCGCGTGGTTTCGGTGGTGGGCAAGGGAGACAAGGAGCGGACGGTGCCGTTCGGCGTCCCGGCGGCGGAGGCGCTGACCGCGTGGCTGGAGGACGGACGGCCCGCGCTGGCTGGGGAAACGCCGGGGCCGGCGCTTTTCCTGGGCGTTCGCGGCAAGCGCCTGGACCCGCGCGCCGCGCGCCGAGTGGTGCACGAGGCGGTGGCCGCGGTGCCGGGTGCAACGGACATGGGGCCGCACGGCCTAAGGCATTCCGCCGCGACGCATCTGCTCGAAGGAGGTGCCGATCTCAGGAGCGTTCAGGAACTGCTTGGTCACGCTACGCTGGCCACGACCCAGCTCTACACTCATGTGACCGTCGATCGGCTGAAGGCGATCCATGACCGAGCACACCCGCGGGCCTGAAGAGGCCGGCGGTGGCTCGGCCGGGGACGGCAGGGCCGGACCGCCGGCGCACGCGCATCCGCACGAGCACGGAGACCACACTGAGCAGCACGCCGAGAACGACCGTGCGATGACTTCCACGTCGCAGGTCACGGAGGCCGGGACCGACCGTCCCGGCGTGCAGGACGCCGTCAACGGGGACGGTCGTCCTGGTCAGGACGTCGATGCGGGGATCCAGGCGCTGTGGCAGCAGTTCGCCGACAAACCGGACCAGACGTCGCGCGACCGGCTCGTGCTGCACTACGCGCCGCTGGTCAAGTACGTCGCGGGCCGGGTCGGCACCGGCCTGCCGACGCACGTAGACGTCGGCGACCTCGTGCAGTCTGGAATATTCGGATTGGTCGACGCGATCGAGAAGTTCGACCCGGAACGCGGGCTGCGCTTCGAGACGTATGCGATGCAACGCATCCGCGGCGCGATCCTGGACGACCTGCGCTCCCAGGACTGGGTCCCCCGCGCGGTGCGCAGCAAGGCGAAGGAAACCGCCCGCGCCCTGGAACGCCTCGGCGCCCGCCTGCACCGAACCCCGACCGACGCCGAACTCGCCGGCGAAATGGGCATCAGCCTCGACGACCTGCGCGATTTCTACGGCCAGCTCCGCCTGACCAGCGTGGTGGCGCTGGAAGATCTCGTCGCGGCGGGCAAAGACGCCGGCTCGCTGGTCGACACCCTCCCCGACGACGGCGCGGTGGACCCGGTGGCCGTCCTGGTGGACCAGGACAACCGCCGCCAGCTCGCGGAAGCCATCGCGCAGCTCACCGACCGGGACAAGATCGTGGTCAGCCTCTATTACTTCGAAAGCCTGACCCTGGCGGAAATCGGCAAGGTCCTGGGCGTCACGGAGTCCCGCGTGAGCCAGCTCCACACCCGCGCGGTGATGCGGCTGCGCGCCAAGCTGATGGAACAGCCCAGCGGCTGACCCCGGCCCCTTGGCCGCGGAGCGGCCGGACAGCAACGGCCCGGCTGCTGGGCCGCCTCGGCTTGCCGCAGCCACAGTTTGCTGCAGCCGTGGTTTGCAGCTGCTCCGGTTGATCGCGGCCGTGGTTTGTGCCGCTCCGGCTTGTCGCAGCCATGCTTTGCCTCTGCCCCGGCTTGCTGCCGCCACGGCTTGCCTCCGCCATGGTTTGCCGTGGCCACGCCGTGCCGTGGCCAGGTTTGCCATGCCGACATGGCATGCCGGTGCCGTGCCGTGGCCGCGACGTGCCTGCTGCCGGGCGAGTGAGGTCGGTAGCGGTGGTGGTTTGGGCTGTTGGCCTCCTTCGAGTCGCGCCTTGTGGGCGGAATGGGTTGCCAGGCCGGGAAACTTGGTCGGTGGGTTGCCTTCGAGGCCGCCTGTCGCGGTCGAGGCGGGCGGTAGCGGGTGGCGTAGTGGTCTGTTGGCCTCCTTCGGGTCGGGCGGTGATCGAGTATGCGGGCTCGTGAGCCCTCGCGACGAGCGGTTTGCGGTAGTCGGGCTGGAGCTGCTCGCTGCGAATCGCCAGGGTTAGTGCGTTGAATCAGCTCGTTTCTGAGGCTGGATTTCTGCTGTCGCGCCGATTCCGGGCGAGGGCGGGGCGAAGTGGTGTCACGGGCCTTCTGCCCATGGCTTGAGCCGGACTTGGCTGGGAGTGCCGACCAAGGCGAGCGGGTCGATGTATTCCGTGCCGCGGCGGGTGCCCCAGTGCAGGCAGACGGCCGTTGGGCAGCCGGGGTGGCCTGGTGTCGCGGTCCCCAAGGGCTGGCCGCGGTAGATCTGGTCTCCGGGGGCGACTGTCGGGGTGAGGGGGAGGTAGGTCGTGTGCAGGCCGCCGTCGTGGTCTAGGGCGACTACTCCTTGGCCTGCTACTTGACCGGCGAACACCACTACGCCCTTGTCCGCGGCTAGTACTTGTTGTCCGGCGGCGGCTTCCAGGTCTACGCCTCGGTGGCCTGGGCCGAACGGGGTCGCGGGTGGTTCGAAGTTGCCGGTGACGTGGGGGCGGGGCGTCAGGGGCCAGGCCAGGCGGCCGGGTTGTTCTGGGGCGGGCTGCTGGGGCTGGGCGTCGGCTCGGTTGTTGAGCAGGGCTGCTGAGCCTGCGGACAAGGTCAAGACTGTCGCCACGATTAGCCACGTACGGGTGGTGTTTCGGTGGCTGCGCGGGGCGAACAGCGGGACTTCGCTGACGGCTCCGGCCAGGCGCAGCGGTGGGTGGCCCCAGCTGAAATCGCAGGGCAGGGAGATTCGGATCCTCGGCAGGAGCGTTGGTGCGGTTCGGGGGCGGGGTGGGCGGAGGAGCCTGCGGGAGGAGAACAGGGCGTAGCGGGTGACTGTGCCTGCGGCGGACTTCGCGCGAGCCCAAGCACGGCGGATTCTCCGCGGTCTGGCGGGTGTTCTGCGGTGACGGCCGCTCCGGGGGAGTGGATGCGCTGAGGTGGCGGGCGGGACTGTGTCGTCTGGGCTCAGCAGCGCGGCGGCCGCGGGTGGGTGCTGGGCGAGCAGGGCGGTCGTTGCCAGGACTACTGGGTGCGGCATCTCGGCCGCCGACGCCGAGGACGGATACACCGCCGACGCCGACGACGGAGACGCCGACGCCGACGCCGAGGACGGGGACGCCGACGCTGAGGACGGAGACGCCGACGCTGGAGACGGGGACGGCGATGGGGACGGCGACGGCACTGGCAGCTGCGGTGACGACGGGGGCGAACTGAGCGGCGGCGGATTGAGCGGTGGCGAACTGAGCGGTGGCGAACTGAGCTGGGACGAACTGAGCTGGGACGGATTGAGCTGGGACGGATTGAGCGGTGAGGGATTGAGCGGCGACGAACTGAGCCGCGAACCGGACTGGCTGCTCGCTTCCCGGTCCGGGCGGGGAAAAGGCGAGGGTGTCGAGCCGGGAGCACTCCGGTTGGCGCGAGAATCGGCAGGTCGGGCAGAAGCGGCAACGGCGGAAAAAGGTCGCGTAGTGGTCATGCCTCCATGGTCATCCACCGGCCGACCGGAACCGGCCTTTCGGTGGCAGTTGTCCACAGGCGGACACAGTTGTGGACAACCCCGGGCCGGGCGAAGGCTGCCCGCAGGGGCGGGCCTGGTGGCGGGGAGTAGAATCAATCCCGCAGTCCACTCGCTGGGCTGACTTCGCGTGCACGTGCGCGCGTCCCCGGACGGGCCGCTTCGGCGGGAACCCGGACGGAGGGGCGCACGGTGTCCGGCGGTCCCTGGGGTTTCGCGTTGCCGAACCCGCGGGTCCGGGCATCGGCTACGGCACCAGGGCCCACGACCTCCCGGTCGCGGGCGACTAACCGGAACAGCGCCTCCGCGGGCGGATCGAAACCGACAGCGGGAGCGCGCGAGTACAGAGAAGGTGTGATTCCGGCAATGGCCGTCGTCACCATGAAGCAGCTGCTCGACAGCGGCGTGCACTTCGGGCACCAGACCCGTCGGTGGAACCCGAAGATGAAGCGCTACATCTTCACCGAGCGCAACGGCATCTACATCATCGACCTGCAGCAGACGCTGACGTACATCGACCGTGCGTTCGAGTTCATCAAGGAAACCGTCGCGCACGGCGGCACCATCATGTTCGTCGGCACGAAGAAGCAGGCGCAGGAAGCGATCGCCAACGAGGCCGCGCGCGTGGGCATGCCCTACGTGAACCAGCGCTGGCTCGGCGGCATGCTGACCAACTTCCAGACCGTCCACAAGCGCCTTCTCCGCCTGAAGGAGCTCGAGGCCCAGGAGCAGACCGGCGGTTTCACCGGACTGACCAAGCGCGAAATCCTCACGCTGACCCGCGAGAAGGACAAGCTCGAGAAGACCCTGGGCGGCATCCGGGACATGGCCAAGGTGCCGTCCGCGGTGTGGATCGTCGACACCAAGAAGGAGCACATCGCCGTCGGCGAGGCTCGCAAGCTCAACATCCCGGTCGTCGCGATCCTCGACACCAACTGCGACCCGGACGAGGTCGACTACCCGATCCCGGGCAACGACGACGCGATCCGTTCCGCCGCGCTGCTGACGAAGGTCGTCGCCGAGGCCGCCGCCGCGGGCCTGATGGCCCGCTCCGGCCGCAACGGCGCCTCGGCCGACGCGAAGCCGGAGACCGGTGCTTCGGACGAGCCGCTGGCCGAGTGGGAGAAGGAGCTCCTCGCGGGCTCGGAGACCGCCGCCGCCGACGCGACCGAGGCCGCCGCCGCGACCGAGACGGCTGCCGCGGCGGAGGCCCCCGCGGCCGCCGAGACCGCGGAAGCGAACGGCGAGCAGGCTCCGGCCAACTCCTGATCCACCCCGTCCGGGCGGTCCGCGCAGGGCTGCCCGGACGGCGCTCACCGCACACGTACCTGAAACGGACGGATTCAACACGATGGCGAACTACACCGCCGCTGACGTGAAGCGCCTGCGCGAGATGACCGGCGCGGGCATGATGGACTGCAAGAAGGCCCTCGAGGAGAACGACGGCGACTTCGAGAAGGCTGTCGAGTTCCTGCGCATCAAGGGCGCCAAGGACGTCGGCAAGCGCGCCGAGCGCGCGACCGCCGAGGGCCTGGTCGCCGGCGACGGCGGCGTCATGATCGAGCTCGACTCGGAGACCGACTTCGTCGCCAAGAACGACGAGTTCCAGCAGCTCGCGGCGAAGATCGTCGAGGCCGCGAAGGCGCTGAAGTCCAGCGACGTCGAGGCCCTCAAGGCCGCCGACCTGGACGGCAAGCCGGTCAACGAGGTCGTGCAGGAGCTGTCGGCCCGCATCGGCGAGAAGCTCGAGCTGCGCCGCGTGGTGTCGTTCGAGGGCAAGACCGCGACCTACCTGCACCGCCGCGGCTCCGACCTCCCGCCGGCCGTCGGCGTGCTGGTCGAGTTCACCGGCGACGACACCGACGCCGCCCGCGGCGCCGCGATGCAGGTCGCCGCGCTGCGCGCGAAGTACCTGACCCGCGAGGAGGTGCCGGCCGAGATCATCGAGAACGAGCGCCGCATCGCCGAGCAGACCGCCCGCGAGGAAGGCAAGCCCGAGCAGGCGCTGCCGAAGATCATCGAGGGCAAGGTCAACGCGTACTACAAGGACAACGTGCTGCTCGAGCAGCCGTCGGTCAAGGACAACAAGAAGACCGTCAAGGCCCTGCTCGACGAGGCGGGCGTGACCCTGACCCGGTTCGCCCGGTTCGAGGTCGGCCAGGCCTGAGCGAGGCACTGGGACTAGGTTCTGGCACTGTGCCCCGTCTCCGCGCATCGGGGACGGGGCACAGTCGGGTCTACCGAGGGGCAGGAGGCGACAGACATGGGTGAGGACCGGGTCGAGGGCGGGTACCGCCGGGTGCTGCTGAAACTGGGCGGCGAGATGTTCGGCGGCGGCGCGGTGGGCGTCGACCCCGACGTCGTGCACTCCGTCGCCCAGCAGATCGCCGACGTCGCGCGCACGGGAGTGCAGATCGCGGTGGTGATCGGCGGCGGCAACTATTTCCGCGGCGCGGAGCTCTCCCAGCGCGGCATGGACCGCGACCGCGCCGACTACATGGCGATGCTCGGCACTGTGATGAACTGCCTGGCGCTGCAGGACTTCTTGGAAAAGGAAGGCCTCCCGACCCGCGTGCAGACCGCGATCACGATGGGCCAGGTCGCCGAGCCCTACATCCCGCGCCGCGCGGAACGGCATCTCGAGAAGGGCCGCGTCGTGATCTTCGGCGCCGGCGTCGGCATGCCGTACTTCTCCACCGACACCGCCGCCGCGCAGCGCGCGCTCGAACTCGGCTGCGAAGCCGTGCTGATGGCGAAGGCCGTGGACGGCGTCTACACCGCGGACCCGAAGACCGACCCGGACGCGAAGATGTTCACCGACATCACCCACCGCGAGGTGCTCGAGCGCGGCCTCAAGGTCGCCGACGCCACCGCGTTCAGCCTCTGCATGGACAACCGGATGCCGATCATCGTGTTCAACCTGCTCACCGAGGGCAACATCGCCCGCGCGGTGGGCGGTGAGAGGATCGGCACGCTGGTCTCCACCCCCGCCGACGAGGCGTCCGCCTAGACCTGCTGGGATCAAGCTCAGGTCCGACAACACAACACCGGGAGTAGCCGTGATCGACGAGACCCTCCTCGACGCCGAGGAGAAGATGGAAAAAGCGGTGTCCGTCGCGAAGGAAGACCTCACGTCGGTGCGCACCGGGCGGGCCAACCCGTCGATGTTCTCCCGCATCGTCGTCGAGTACTACGGTGCGCCGACCCCGCTGAACCAGCTGGCCAGCGTCAACGTGCCGGAAGCCCGGATGGCGTTGATCAAGCCTTACGACCAGACGCAGCTGAACGCCATCGAGAAGGCGATCCGCGAGTCCGACCTCGGCGTCAACCCGAGCAACGACGGCAACGTCATCCGCATCGTCATCCCGCAGCTCACCGAGGAGCGGCGCAAGGAGATGGTGAAGGTCGCGAAGGGCAAGGGCGAGGACGCCCGCGTCTCGATCCGCAGCATCCGCCGCAAGGCCAAGGAAGAACTCGACCGCATCGCCAAGGACGGCGAAGCGGGCGAGGACGAGGTCGCGCGCGCCGAGAAGGAGCTGCAGAACCTCACCGACACCTACGTGCACCAGGTCGACGAGCTGGTGAAACACAAGGAAGCCGAGCTGCTCGAGGTCTGATGAGCCAGGTGAGCGAGGAACGCGACGAGCGGGTGAGCGACATCCCGCCACCGGACCCGGCCGCCGAGCCGGACCCGGTGTCGCGGCCGGAACCGGCTCCGGAAAACCCTGCCGTGCGGCGGAAAACGGACTCCGCGGCGGCTTCGCGCGCGGAATCCGGTGCCGCGTCGGGGAAGCAGGCGGAAACCGGAGACGAGTCGGCGAAGGGTGCGAAAGGCGTTCCCGCGGACGGGCCGGCCAAGGGGGCGAAAGCCGCGCGCAAGGGCGCGTCGGCGAAGGGCCTGAACGGCGATCCTGTTCCGGACGGGGGCGAACTCGCGGACGACGCGAAAGCCGAGCCGGAGAAGAAGGCGTCCCGGGCCGGGCGCAACCTTCCCGCGGCGATCGGCGTCGGGCTGCTGCTCGGGGCCGCGATCATCGTTTCCCTGGTCACCGTCCGGTTCCTCTTCATCGGGGTCATCGCCGCCGCGATCGCGGTCGGCACGTTCGAGTTCTCCGGCGTGCTGCGCCGCGTCGCGGACACCAAGGTCGCGCTGATCCCGGTGCTCGTCGGCGGGCAGGCGATGATCTGGCTGGCCTGGCCGTTCGGCCGGGAAGGCGCGCTCACCGCGTTCGTGCTCACCGTTCTCGCCTGTCTGCTGTGGCGCTTGCCCGGCGGCGCCAAGGGCTACGTGCGCGACGTCGGCGCTTCCGTTTTCGCCGCCGCGTACCTGCCGTTGTTCGGCGCGTTCGCGGCCATGCTCGTGCCGCCGCACGACGGTGTCGGCCGGGTTCTCACCTTCCTGATCGGCGTGGTCGCTTCCGACACCGGCGGCTACATCGCCGGCGTGCTCGGCGGCAAACACCCGATGGCGCCCACGATCAGCCCGAAGAAGTCCTGGGAGGGCTTCGCCGGTTCGATGATCGCGGGCATCGCCGCGGGCGTGCTCACGATCAGCCTGATGCTGGACGGCCACGCCTGGCAGGGCGTCATCTTCGGCGCTGCCATCGTGCTCACCGCGACACTCGGCGATCTCGTCGAATCGCTCATCAAACGCGACCTCGGCATCAAGGACATGGGCACGCTGCTGCCCGGCCACGGCGGCATCATGGACCGCCTCGACTCGCTGCTGCCCTCGGCCGTCGTGTCGTGGCTGCTGCTGTCGGCCTTCGTTCCTGCCTGAGTTCTCAGTCGTCGTACGGGTCGTCGACCTCGGCGCGGCCCACGTCTTCCAGCACCCGCGAGTGGTCGATCACCGCGAACACCGCGCCGTCCGGATCGGCGAGGATCGCGGTGCGGCCGAACGGCGTGTCGTACGGCTCGATCACCACCGAACCGCCCAGCATCAGCGCCTCGCCTGCCGTCGCGTCCGCTCCGCGCGCGGGGTCGATTTCGAAGTACACGAGCCAGTGCGGGGGAGTGTCCCGGCGGTATTCGGGACCCATCACATAGCGGTACAGCACCGCCGTGTGCTCAATGGAATATTCGGCATAGTCAACGCTTTCCCCGTCGCCGACCTGACGGCTCGAGTAGTTGAACAGCTTGGTGTAGAAGTGGTCCGCGGCCACGCCGTCGTGCGTGTTGAGGTCCGCGCCGCTGAACGTGTTGGGCACGCCGCCCGCGAACTGCCAGTCCGGCGGCGCTTCCCAGAACACCACCGGCGCGCCGCACGCGTCGATCGCGTGCACGATGCTGCCGCGGTCGGGAATCGCGACCGGTCCGAGCGTCACCTGTCCGCCGAGGTGCTCGACCCATTCGGCTGCGCTCGCCGTGTGCGGCACCGCGAGCTGCATCGTCCAGCCGGGCGCGCTGCGGGCGCCTGCTTGGTATAGACCACCGGCGGCGACCCCGTCGCACGAGGCGATGGAGTACCGGCCGGTCGGCGACGCGGGATCGCGCCGGGTTTCGTATTCCCAGCCGAAAAGGCGGGAGTAGAAGTCTTGGGTGCGGGCTTCGTCGTGGCACGCCACCTCGACCCAGCAGGGCAATCCTGCCGGGATCGTCCGGGCGCCTGGCCAGCCGATCGACATTGCGTGTCTCCTCCCCGATGAGGGAGAAGTGTATTCGGCGGGGCGGGGTTCTACGCTCTGAGCGGGAAAGCCGTCGGCGTCCCGTGACCGGAGAGGAGTGTTGTGCGCTGGTTCTTCCGCGGTCCGGCGGCGTCCGGAGAAGTCGTTCCCAGCCCGAACATTTGGTACTACCAGGACGTCTACGACGTCGAAAACCGGGCGCAGGACGCGGACGGCGAGATCTGGCGCGTACTGCGCGAAGAGTCCGATTGGACCGGCCGCGACGTTCTCGATCTCGGCTGCGGTGACGGATACCACTTGCCGGTCTTCGCCGCCGACGCGCGTTCGGTGCTCGGAATCGAACCGCACCCGCCGCTCGCGCGGGACGCGGAGCGACGGGTGCGGGACCTGGAGAACGTGCGGGTTCGCGTGGGACGGGCGCAGCGGTTGCCGGTGGACGACGCCAGTGTGGACGTCGTGCACGCGCGCACCGCGTATTTCTTCGGCCCTGGCTGCGAACCCGGATTGCGCGAAGCGGAACGGGTGCTGCGGCCCGGAGGATCGATCGTGATCGTCGACCTCGACGTGACCAGTGAGCCGTACGGCGGGTGGATGCGAGCAGATTTGCCGCATTACGACCCGCCTGCGGTGGAACGCTTCTTCGCCGCGCACGGCTTCAACTGCCGGCGCGTACGCACGCGTTGGCGCTTCGCGGACTTCGCCGCGGCGGAATCAGTACTGAAGATCGAGTTCAGCGCGAAGGTCGCGCAGCGGGCGATCGCCGACACGCGGCAGCTGAACCCGGGGCCGGGCGAAGTGACGCTGCCGGTGGGCTATCGCGTGCATTGCCGCGTCAAGCCCACCGGCCTCGTCCTGCCCGGTCACTCGGCTGCCTCTCCGGACTCGGCGGAATCGTCCGAGTCTTCGACCTCGCCGAGGATCGAGTAGATCGACCGGCGTGCCTCGTTAAGCACGTCTACCGCGCGGGCCTGCTGGTTCTCGCTGCCCGCGCGCATCACCTGCACGACAGCCGCGGCGAGCGTCGCGCCTGCCTTGCGCAGGTCGTGCTCGACCGGTTCGACGTCGTCGGTGAAGTGCTCCCACGGCGGCGTGCCGGTCTGCTGCTCGGCGGTGGTGCGGCCCTCGTCGGTGAGCTCGAAGAGCTTCTTCCCGCTCTCGTCGCGGCTCACGACCAGGCCTTCGTCGGCCAGCATCTGCAGGGTCGGGTAGATCGAGCCGGGGCTGGGTTTCCAGAGCCCGCCGCTGCGCTCGCCGATCTCGCGGATGATCTCGTACCCGTGCCGCGGCTGTTCCGCGAGCAGGGTGAGGATCGCCGCCCGCACGTCGCCGCGCCGGCCGCGCCGGGAGCCCCGGCGTCCGCCGCCCGGACCGTGGCCGCGTCGTCCGCGCCCGCCGGGCCCGAAGGCGAACTCGCCGAATTCCCGGCCCCAGGGGCCGAAAGAGGACCGTCCGTGCTCTTCGTGTTCTCCGTGTTCGTGATGTCCGCCGGGGAAGGAGCGTCCGCCGGGGAACGGGTGTCGTCGTCGGTTCATGGTCTTGTTTTCCTTTCTCGAACTGTTGCGACACGTTCACGATATATCGGAAACGGTCGGTTGGCAACCGTGCCGACAACCGCACCGACAACCGGACCGGCAACCCGGGGACCTGAGCGACCGGCGGAGACGGCGGTCGGCGATACTCGAAGCACTAGCGAAAACACCCGAACGACCTGGGAGACCCGACCTCCGATGCTGGACCGTGCGGTCATCGACGCCCTGTTCCCCGCGGATCTGCCCGAGCCTGAGCACTGGGAACAGCGCTATCCGGCCCGGCAGCTGCCCGACGGCGCGAAGGTGACCCGGTTCGGCCCGTCGCCGACCGGCTTCGTGCACATCGGCGGCATCTACGTCGCGACGATCGACCAGGACGTCGCGCGCCGTTCCGAGGGCCGCTACCTCGTGCGCGTCGAGGACACCGACCAGTCGCGCGAAGTCGAGGGCGCGCTGGAGCAGTTCGAGCGCGGCTTCGCGTACTTCGGGCTGCAGGCCGACGAGGACGCGGTGCGCGGCGGCGAGTACGGCCCGTACCGGCAGTCCGAGCGCGAGCAGATCTACCTCACCTACGTACGGCACCTTCTGCGCGAAGGCCGGGCGTACATCGACTTCGCGACGAAGGACGAACTGGCGTCCATCACCGCACGGCAGCAGGCCACGAAGCTCCCGACGGGCTACTACGGCTCGTGGGCGATCTGGCGCGACGCCGACGCGGCCGACGTACAGGCGAAGCTCGACGCGGGCGAGCCGTGGGTGGTCCGCTTCCGCGCGCCGGACGACACGGGGCAGCGCGTGCGCTTCACCGACGCGATCCGCGGCACCATCGAGGCCGAGGCCAACCGCAACGACGTGGTGATCCTCAAGAGCTCCGACCAGAGCCCGCGGCTGCCGACCTACCACTTCGCGCACGCGGTCGACGACCACCTGATGCGCGTCAACCTGGTGATCCGCGGCGACGAGTGGATCTCGTCGGTGCCGACGCACCAGCAGCTCTTCGACGCGCTCGGGTTCGAGCCGATCCAGTACGCGCACATCGCGCCGCTGATGAAGCAGGAGGGCGGCAGCAAGCGGAAGCTGTCCAAGCGCAAGGACCCGGAAGCCTCCGTCGACTTCTACCTCGAAGCCGGCTACCCGGTTCCGGCGGTGCTGTACTACCTGCGCGGCCTGGCGAACGGACGGCTCGCCGAGATGCCGCTCGCCGAAGCACTCGACGCGCCGATCAACCTCGACGAGTGCGGCGTCGCGGGCCCGCTCGTGGACCTGGTGAAGCTGGACGACCTTGCCGCTGACTACGTCGCGACGCTGTCCGGCGAGGAGATCCTCGCGTCGGTGCTGGAGTGGGCCGAGCGCTTCGACCCGGAGCTGAAGGCGGTCCTGGAGTCCTCGCGGGAGCTGGCGCTGCGCGCGCTGGCGGTGGAGCGCGAAGGCGTCGAGAACCCGCGCAAGGACCTGAAGAAGTGGAGCGAGTTCCGCGCCGTCTACGGGTTCTTCTTCCCGCAGCTGCACCAGGCGGCGACCGGTCCCGAGGACGAGCGGATCGCGGCGCTGGGCGTTCCGGCGGACGTCGTGCGCGCGGTGGCGTCGGACTTCGTGTCGGCGTACCAGCAGCTCGACGACGGCCAGGAGTGGTTCCAGCAGATCCGCGACGTCGCGGCGAAGCACGGCTTCGCCAAGAACGCCAAGGAACTCAAGAAGGACCCGGACGCGTACCCGGGTTCGATCCGCGAGGCGTCGCAGATCATCCGGATCGCGATCACCGGGTCGACGCGCAGCCCGGATCTGCACTCGATCACGCAGGCGCTGGGCGCGGAGGAAACGTTGCGGCGCTTCGGGAATCTGGTCAACTGACCCCGTCGTGAGTGCTGATCGCGGTTCTAGCCGTGATCAGCACTCACGAGTTGAGGTACGTCAGCACGGCCAGGACCCGGCGGTTGCCGGTCTCGTCGTCGGTGATGCCGAGCTTGCCGAACAGCGACGTCGTGTACTTGCTGATCGCGCTTTCGCTCAGGAACAGCCGCCCGGCGATCGCGGTGTTCGACAGCCCTTCCGCCATCAGCTCCAGCACCGAACGCTCCCGCTCAGTCAGCGTGCCGAGCCGTTGATCCGGCGATCCGCTCGTGAGCAGCTTCGAGATCACCGCCGGGTCCATCGCGGTGCCGCCGGCCGCGACACGTTCGAGGGCGTCGATGAACTGCTCAGCCTCGAAAACGCTGTCCTTCAACAGGTATCCGACGCCGCTGGCCCCGCCGACCAGGAGTTCGCGGGCGTAGAGCTGCTCGACGTGCTGCGACAGGATCAGCACCGGCAACCCGGGCGTCTCACGTCGCGCGGCGAGCACCGCGCGCAGGCCTTCGTCGGTTTGCGTCGGCGGCATCCGGACGTCGACCACGGCCACGTCCGGCCGGTGTTCCCGCAGCACGGCGACGGTTTCCGGACCGGTCGTCGCGGTCGCCACCACCTCGTGGCCGTAGGCCTGCAGGAGCCGGACCAATCCGTCCCGCAGCAGGTAGAGGTCCTCGGCTACGACGATGCGCATGGCACCATCATCCACGCTCGGGTCGGCCCGCCTTCGGGGCTGGTGATCTCCAGCGTGCCGTCGAAGACCGCGAGCCGGCGGCGCAGCCCGCCGAGCCCGCCTTCCGGGTGGATTTCGGCCCCGCCGCGGCCGTCGTCCTCGACCTCCGCGCGCAGCTGATTCCCTTCCTGCAGAAGGGAAACCTGGATGTGCGACGCGCGCGAGTGCTTCACCGCGTTGGCGAGCAGTTCGGCGATCCCGAAGTACAGCGCGGATTCGATCGGCGGGTCGAGCGGCTGCGGCAGATCGGTCTCGACCGTCACGTCGAGCGGCAGGTCCATCGCCATCGCGCGGACAGCGTCGGCGAGGCCGCGTTCGTTCAGCACCGGCGGGCTGATGCCGCGGACCAGCTCGCGCAATTCCGTGAGCGACGTGGCCGCGCCGGCCCGGGCGTCGCGCAGCAATTCCTTGGCTTGCTCCGGATTGGTCTCCATCAGCTTCTCCGCGGTCGCCAGCGCGAGGCCGAGCGCGACCAGCCGGGCTTGCGCGCCGTCGTGCAGATCCCGTTCGATGCGGCGGATTTCCGCGGCTTGCGCGATGGTCGTGTCCGCGCGCAAGGCGGTGAGAGTGTCGACGCGGTCGGCTAGCTCCATCGTCGCGGACGCGCCCAGGAACCGCGTCGCGACCGGGATGACGCTTCGCCACGCGTACGGCGCGGTCGCAATCGTGAACAGCAGGCCGGACAGGTATCCGGTGGGAAGGGCCGTCAGCGCCAGGACCGCCGCGACGACGCCGAGCAGCGGCACGAGCGCGACCAGGCCGAACGAGACCGGCGCGAGGAGGGCGAACCGCAGGTCCCGCCAGGTCGCCGGGTCGTAGCGCCAGTTCTTCATCCGCTGCTCGCGCCGGGCGTCCTCCCGGGAGCGGGAGTAGGAGTGGCCGTTCCACCAGTAACCGGTCGAGAGCTGGGTGATCGGCGGCAGTTCGCGGTATCCGGGCGGGAGCACGATCCCGGTCCAGTTCGCGACCATGGTCCGGGTCATCCGGCACACCGGCTTCGCCAGCAGCAGCGTCCCGATCGCCGCCCAGACGAACGGCGCGATCCACGACCACGCGCTGCCGCCCCACAGCTGCCACAGGCCCACCGCGGCCGCCCACACCACCGGTACCAGCAGGGCCACGCCCGCGGCTTGGGCGGCGCGGACGAATCCCACCCCGCAGTCGCGCATCCAGGACCGTAGCTGTCGCATCGTTTCTTCCCCCTGTCCATCCGGCTTCGGGGTCCACTGTGCACCACGAAACGCCGGATTCCCGCCGTCGCGGGACAGGAGTGGGTCCAGGCCCACCCCCTTGTGCGGCCAGGCCCATACCGGGCCGGGCCGCAGCTTTCTAGCGTTGCTGGCACAACGGGAAACCACAAGGGAGAACAGCAATGCAGACCATCGAACGCCCCGCCGCCGCCCAGCGTCCCTTCGGCCTCGTGAAGGGGTTCGTCGTGGCTTACGGAGTGGCGGGCGCCGCCGTCTTCGGGACGATCGTCGCCCTGGCGGCCTCCACCGGCACGGCGACCAGCTTCATGTGGACGCGGTCCGCCCTGGTGCCGGTCAGCGCCGTGATCGTGTACTGGCTGGTCTCGCTCGCGGCGAAGGGGTCGAACCGGGCTTATCAGCGGGCGCGGCTCGTCTCGATCGTCGCTCCGGTCGCTCTCGTCGGCGTCGACCTCATTCCGGGCGCGTGCCCGTTCTGGTTCCTGCTGCTGCAGACGGCCTGCGCCGTGCTGCTGGCCTGCGCGGCGGTCCCTCTTGTCCGGCTGCGCGCTAGCTTCCCGAAGTGAACCTCGGGACCAGCCGGATCCGGGTGTCGAGGTTCCGTTCGACCGCCGCGCGGCTCGAGAGCAGGGGGAACGAGCCGCCGGACGCCCACAGGTCGTTCAGATCGCGGTAGTGCGGGCTGCGCGGATCGCCGGACTGGCCGGGCGCGTTGATCGCCCGCGACGCGTCCCAGTCGCCGACGTCGAGCGCCATCTTGAAGGTCGCGCCGATGATCTGCTGGTAGGTGAGCGGATGGAAGAACGACGGGTGGACGGTCTGGTAGTCGCCGCCGACCGGGGTCGGGCCGACGTTCGGGCCGCCCGCCGGATGCGCGAACTCCTGGTACTGCAGCGATCCCCAGCGCCATTTCGCCGGGTCTCCGCCGAGTTTTCCGGCGACGTCGCGGAAAGCGAGCGGGAGCGTGTCGAGGATCAGCTTGTCGCGCTTGGCCGCGCCGCCCGGGCCGAACCACGCGTCGGGGTCGGCGAAGGACGCGAGCACGAGGCTGAAGTCCGGATTGATGGTGCGGGACAGGACGTCCGCGGCGGCTTGCGGGAGCATCGTGTGCGCCCAGCCGCCGTGGAGGTACTTCAGCAGCCACGTTTCGTACAGCGCGGCCGGGGCGGAATCCACCGAGGCGACACCGTCGAAACCGCGCAGCAGATCGAGTGCCTTCGCGGTGTCCGGATCGGTGGACGACAGGTTCCGCAGGAACGGGGTGAGCCGCGTGGCCAGCAAGGACTTTTCGTCCCGCTGGATGGCGAGCGAATCGGCGACGCGGGCGCGCGGCGCGGACTTGATCAGCTCGTCGATCCGCTCCTTGCGATACGGCAGCTGCCACTCGTAGTTGGACACCACGGGGAAGCCGGGCGGAAGGTTGTAGTCGTTGGCGGAGGCGAAGAATCCGGCCGGCGGGTTGTGCTGCCACGGGAGTTCGGAGTTGGCGTGGAAGCCGTTCCATTCGTAGCGGCCGTCTCCGGGGACGGGCAGCAGGCCGTCGTATCCGGTCCCGGTGCGGCGCGGGGTCAGCGCGCCGGGGACGTAGCCGATGTCGCCGTGGACGTCTGCGTAGACGAGGTTCGATCCGGGTGCGCCCCAGTTGCGCATTCCGGAGGTGAACTCGGTGAAGTCGCGGGCACGCTGGTAGTTCAGGCTGCCGAGGTAGGCCGCACTGCCCGGCTCGGTCCACGCGGTGCGGACGGCGAACGCCCGGTTCGCCGCTTCGTCGACCTTCACGATCGGGCCGTGCCGGGTGAACGACAGCTCGCGGGTGACCGGCTGGCCGCCCAGCACCGGAATGGTTTCGGTGACCTTGGTGATCGGCTCCCAGCCGTCGCGGTAGCGGTACCGGCTGTGGTCGGCGGGGTCGAGTTCGTAGACGTAGAGGTCGGTCTGGTCGACCGGCAGGTTCGTCAGTCCGAACGCGACGGAATCGTTGTGCCCGATGGCGATGCCCGGGTTCCACGGCTCGCCGGCTCCGGTGAGATTCAGGCCGGGGGCGGAAAGCTGGGCGACATAACGACCGGACGGCAACGCGTCGGCGCCTCGGTGCGGGTCGTTGGCGAGGATCGGGCGTCCGGTGGCGGTGCGGTCCGGGCCGATCGCCCACGAGTTGCTGCCGCTGGTGGCGTCGGCGATGTCCTTCGGCCCGGCGACGCCCTTCGGGAACGTGACGGCCGCGGTTGCCTTGTTGTACACGGAAAGCACGTCGCCGGGGACTGAACAGGGATCGAGACCTTCGGGCACCGCGGCCTCGTGATCGGGGTGCAGGCCGCGGAGGTACTTGCTCGCGTTCGGCCCGGCCTGGCACACCATCTGCGCGCGGGCGACCTCCCACATCAGGTTGTCGCCGATCGCGTGCGTGCGGATCCGGACGACGTCCTCGGGCTGCCAGCGCGACGGCTGGTAGCCGAGCTTGCCGAACTCCGGCGGGGCCGCTTCCGGATGCTTGGCGAGCCAGTCGACGTAGGAATTGATCCCCTCGGCGAACCGGGTGGCGGCGAGCTTGGCTTCGGGACCGTAGGCGGCCCATTCCTTTTTCATGTCGCCGCGGTAGAGGAAGAGCCGGGCCGCGCGGTCCTGGTCCACATAGGACTCGCCGAGGACCTCGCTGAGCAACCCGAGCCCCCGGCGGCGCCAGGTGTCGAGCTGGAAGAGCCGGTCGCGGGCGACGGTGAATCCCTGCGCGTAGAACAGGTCCGAGGTGTTGGCCGCGTAGATGTGCGGGACGCCCCATTTGTCGACGAGCAGGTCGACCGGGCGGGAAAGGCCGTTGAGAGCGATGGCGGGGCTCGCGGCGGCTGGGGTGGTGCCGAGCAGCGTCAGAACGAGTATCAGGACGGTAGCTTTGGACCGCATTTCCCCACCCCCGGCAGCAGCGTTGACCCCGCGCACGCTAATCGCGGCGGCCGCGGGGACCCACCCCTGAACCGGGACGAGTAGGGGGAACCGGACGCCGTGAGCGGTCGTCCAAGGTGCCGCTAGGGAGCTTCTTCAGTACTGTCCCGGCTCAGACCGAACCCGTGGGGGATGCGATGCGACGTGTGGTGGCGACGACTGCTGCGGTACTGGCCGGTGGGCTGGGGCTGGCGGCCTGCGGCAGCAGCACCGAGGGCGGCGACAAGAATGTGGTGACCGCTGAAAGCAGCGCCGCACCGGACGCCAAGACTGGCACCCCGCTCGCGAACACTGATCCGTGCAGCCTGCTCAAGCCCGCTGACGTGCCCGAGCTCAGCAGCCAGGACAGCAGTGCCGCGCCCAAGGCCGACGGCCGCCGGTGCGAGGGCCCCGGCTACAGCGTCACCATCTCGGAGGTCGATGCCGACGGCTATGCCGTCCAGTTCGAGGGCTCGATGGTCAAGCCGATCTCCGACATCGCCGGGTACAAGGCGGGCACTATGGACACCCGCGGCTCTTGGCAGAACAGCTGCGCCGTCATTCTCGCCGTGACGACCAACGAGCTGGTCTTTGCCGCCGTGCAGGACAAAGGCTCGGGGGACACCTGCGACGTTGCCAAGAAGGCGGCGACGGCCATCGCGGGCCGCATTCCCCGCTGAGCTACGAGACGTCCCCGATCGCTTCGTCCAGAATGGACAGACCGAGGTCGATCTCGCTGTCCGAGGCCGTCAGCGGCGGCGCGATCCGGAACACCCCGCCCATCCCGGGCAGCTGCACGATGTTCATGTGCAGCCCGAGTTCGAGGCATCGCTGCGTCACGCGGGCGCCGAGCTTGTCCGCGTCCGGGCCGCCGCCGCTCAGCTCCAGTCCGGCGAGCAGTCCCCGGCCGCGGATTTCGCCGACCGACTCGTGCCGCGCCGCGATTTCGTCCAGGCCGGTGCGCAGCCGGTCGCCGAGCCGGCGGGCGCGTTCGTCGAGGCGGTCGCGGATCAGCACGTCCAGCACGGTGTTCCCGACTGCGGCGGGAAGCGGGTCCGAGACGTGCGTGGTGAAGAACAGGTACCCGCGTTCGTGGGCTTCCTGCTCGATTTCCGCGCTCGTCAGCACGGCGGCGAGCGGCAGACCGGCACCGAGGGTTTTGGACACCGTGAGGATGTCCGGGACGACGCCGTCGTGCTCGAAGGCGTACCAGGTTCCGGTGCGGCACAACCCGGTCTGTGCTTCGTCGAGGATCAGCAGCATGCCGCGTTCCCGGCATTTCCGGTGCAGCGCCTGGAAATACCCCGGCGGCGGCACGAGGATCCCGCCGGAGCTGAGGATCGGCTCCACCAGGCACGCGGCGAGACTGCCGACCGACTGCGCGTCGATCAGGTCGAACGCGAGGTCCAGTTGGCGCTCCCAGTCCGCGCCGGGAACCGGGATGGCGAAGTTGCCGGGCGCGCCGGGGCCGTAGCCCTTGCGGCCCGCGCTGTAGGTGGCGCTCGCCGCGGCCTGCGTCATGCCGTGCCAGGACCGGGCGAACGAGACGACCTCGTGCTTGCCGGTCACCAGCTTGGCCATCCGCAGCGCGGCCTCGTTGGACTCGGCGCCGGTGGTGAGCAGCAGCGCCTTCTCCAGCGGGTCTGGCAGCGTCTCGGCGAGCCGCCGCGCGAGGTCGACGACCGGGCGGCTCAGCATCCCGCTGAACAGGTGGTCGAGCTTGGCGGCCTGCTTCCGGACGGTCTCGACGATCTCCGGATGCGCGTGCCCGAGGATCGCGCTCATCTGCCCGGACGTGAAATCGAGGATCTTCCGCCCGCCTTCGGCGAAGACGAAGCTGCCCTCGGCGCGGTCGATGATCTCGCCGGTGAACGAACCGGGGCCGGCGTAGCGGACGAGGTGCCGGTCGACGTCGGACCAGAAGGTGTCGGTGCCCATGGCTTCGACGGTAGAGCCGTGCCGAGCGCCGCGTCCATCTCACAGTTTCCGCTTGCCTGTGCGATGGCATCGAACAACGATGGGGTCATGTTGAACCCGTGGCGGCTGCGTCTCCTGAGCCGCCTTGCCGTGCTCGGCACTGTTCGCGGGGTCGCGCAGGACGTGAATCTCAGCGCCTCCACGGTGTCGCATCAGCTCGCGGTGCTGGAGACCGAAACCCGCACCCGGCTGCTGGAACGCACCGGCCGTCGCGTCCGGCTGACGCCCGCCGGGGAGAAGCTGGCCCGGCAGGCGCGCGCGATCCTCGACCATCTCGACGCGGTCGAGGCCGAACTGCGCGGCGACGAACCGGCCGGGCTGGTGCGGATCGGCGCGTTCCAGAGCGCGATCCACACCTTCGCCGTGCCCGCCGCGACCCGGCTCGCGCAGACCTATCCGCGGCTGGAAACCGAGGTGGCGGAACGGGAACCGCACGAAAGCGTCCCCGCGCTCCGGGCGGGCGACAGCGACGTCGTCATCACCACCACCGATTTCGCCGACCTGCCGCTCGGTCCCGACCTCGAGATCATCCGGCTGGCGACCGACCCGATCGTGCTGGTCACCGCGCTCGACCGGCCGGAGCCGCCCGGGCCGGCGGTGCTCGCGGACTACGCCGGCGAACCGTGGGCGCTCGACATTCCCCCGTCCTACATGGCGAATCTGACGCTGCGGCTCTGTCGCGAATCGGGGTTCGAGCCGCGCGCGGTGTGCCGGTTCAGCAATTACCTGATGACGCTGCAGCACGTCGAGGCCGGGCTGTCGATCGCGTTGCTGCCCGGGCTGGCGGTGGATCCGCGGTACCGGGTCGCGACGAAACCGCTGGCGACGCCGGTGACGCGCACGATCGTCGCGGTCACCCGGCGAGGTTCGCCACGGCGGGCGGCGGTGAACGCGGTGCTGGACGCGCTGCGGCAGCCGGTCGAGCTTCCGGCGGCGGTGGAACAGGCTTAGGCCACCCGAAGCGAACGTCGACCCGACGCTCGCGGAACGCTAACCGACCAGGTCCGCCATGATTTCCGCCGCCGGGGCTGTGTTTCGGACCAATCCCGCGGCTTGCCCGGCGTAGTGCGCCAGCGCTTCGAGGTCTCCGGTCATGCCCGGCACGGGAATCATGTCGTCGTAGCGCCGCCAAGGGTTTCCGGTCGCATCCGTCGCCACGACGTCGCCCTCGCCGGGGCGTTCCGTGCGCGGTTCGCCTACCGCTTCCCATTGTGTCAGCGTCGAATTGCGCAAGACGCGGTGCGGCGCGTCGGGCCAGCCGCCGTCGAAGCAACGAGTGTGGACCGCGTCCTCGAGTTCCGCGGCGAGCACGGCTTCGCGGTAGGAATCGTGGGTCGCGGCTTCGGCCGCGGTCAGGAAGCGGGTGCCCAGCCAGCCGCCTTGCGCGCCGAGGGCCAGCACTGCGGCGAGCCCGCGACGGTCGGCGATTCCGCCTGCTGCGAGTACGGGAATCGGCGCGACCGCGTCCACGACAGCGGGCACCAGCACGAGCGTCGAGGCTTGGCCGCGCACGTGTCCGCCCGCTTCCCAGCCTTGGGCGACTACGACATCGACGCCTGCCTCAGCCGCTTGCCGGGCTTCGGCGACGGAACCCGCGGTGTGGATCAGCTGCGCGTCCTTGACCCGCGCGGCGATTTTGGCGGGGTCGCCCCAGAAGGTCGAGATGATCGGGACGTCCTCGGCGAGGCAGGCGTCGAGGACGTCGTCGATCGGGAAGTCGAGCACGAGGTTGACCGCGAACGGCCGGTCCGTGCGGCGGCGTACCTCGCGGATCCGGCGGACGGCCTCGTCCGGGTCGGTCCAGGTGAGCGCGAGAGTCCCGAGGCCGCCCGCGTTCGAGACCGCCGCGGCGAGCGCGGACGTCGCCGCCGAACCGATCGGGGCCTGCGCGATCGGCACGTCGATGCCGAGCGTGGCGCAGACCCGCTTCGGAAATCGAATCATGGCGGCCGATGTTAGTGTTTCGGAAATCGAAGCACAAGGAGATTCGGATGGCGACGCCGAAGCCGGGACAGCCGGTCCGGGGCTCCACGACCGGCCGTCCGCTGATGGCCGCGCTCGACCTCTTCGGGCGGCGGTGGTGCCTGCGGATCGTGTGGGAATTGCAGGTCGACACCCTGGGCTTTCGCGCGCTGCGGCAACGGTGCGACGGGATGTCTTCGAGCGTTCTGCGGCAACGCCTGGTCGAACTCGCCGACGCCGGTTTGGTGCGGCAGACCGACGAATCGCACTACGCGCTGACGGCGCTGGGCCGGGAGGCGTTCGAGGCGCTGCGGCCGCTCGTGTCGTGGGCGGATCGGTGGGCCGAGGCTCTCGACGACGACTGATCGCGGCAGGGGCGCGGCGGGCGCGCCCCTGCCGGGGTGATCACTTGCCGTGCTGGGAACGGCGGCGCAGGAAGAACGCGCCGCCCGCGGCTGCCACGGCCGCCCCGCCGATGGCGAGCGCGGTGGCCGGGTTGCCGTCCGAGCCGGTGTTCGGGGCGGGAACGGCGTAGCCGCCGCCCGCGCCGGTCTTGTCATAGGTCGAGCCGGGCAGCTTGTCGCCGTAGCGCTTGTGCAGTTCGGCGCGGTAGGCGGCGAGGGTGACCCTCGTGCCTGCCGGGACGCCGGAGACCGCGCCGTCGAGGACCGTCACGGTGTTGCCGTTGACCGAGTACCAGGCGTTGACCTGCGGTTCGTGCAGCAGATAACCGCCGTGCGCGGCCGCCGCGTGCGCCTGCTCGTCGTTGCCGGAGGCGACGTTGATGACCTGCCAGCCGGCTTTGCTCGGCTGTGCCCAGACGGTCGCTTCCCGGCCGTCGGCAAGGCGGGCCGGAGACGCGACGTAGGCGAGTGCGGCGGGGACGTCGGACTCGCCGTTGATGAAGGCCGCGGTCGGTTCGTAGACCGGGATCTGGGTCTGGGCATCGGCGGCGGCGCGGCTGGCGTGCGCTGCCGCCGGTGCCGCGCCGGGGAACTTCGTGTGCGCGAGCCGGGCGGCGGTACCGGGGCTGGCCAGCAGCCCGGAGATCGCGGCGGTGTCCGAAGGGGACGGGCCGGTCGGCTCCGCGGCGGACGCGGGGTTCGCGGCGAAGACGGCGGCGGCGATGGCTCCGGAAAGGACTGTGGTGCGGAGGATGGTTCGCAGCATCGTCTCAGCCCACCATTCCGTAGACGGTGTGGGTCCAGTCGAATTGGTTGTTGGACACGTAGGAGCTGTAGTTCATCGAGTTGTAGCGGTTGTTCGACGGCCACGGATCGCCGTATTCGACGATGCTGCCGCCGTTCGAGTCGTCGTAGCCGTAGAGAACGTGCATGTGGCCGCCGCCGGAGGTCCAGCCGATCCGGGTGCCGATCGGCTGCCCGGCGTCGATCTGGTTCTTGATGCCGGAGAAGGAAAGCCGGTAGCCGTTGGAATTGTAGGAGCCGACGTTGCGGAACCCGAGGTAGCTGAAAACTCTCTGCTGGTCGCTGAGGTAGCCCTGGTTGTTGGCGCAGTCGCTGCCGGACTCGTTGTGCGCGATCTGGCAGAACCGGGTCTGGGTCAGGGAATAGCCCCAGAACGAGGCGATGGTGTTGCCGCTGGCGTCCCAGCACCACTGGTCTTTCTGCTGGGCCTGCATCGAGATGTTCGTTTCGCCTGCGTCGGCCGCGGCGGGAACGGCGAGCGCGGCCGAGGCGACCGCCGCGGCCACCGCGATTCCGCGCAGAATGGAAGAGGGCACTTTCACGGGATCCTCCAAAGGGGAAGACCGGCCGGGCCGGGGAATTACCGGACCGGTGGGGAAGGGTGAGGCGCACAGAACGGTACGCGCGCTACGAACGCGGCCACTACCGACTAACGGCGGTATTCCGTCGCCGATTCGCGGCGGCGGATATTTCTACGCCGGTCGATTTGTTTGTGCCGCGCCAAAGCGTGCCCGGCGTCGATTGTAGGGGAATTCATCCCGGAAAGCATTCGGCAATCCGACCTTCGTAGGGTGTTTTTCCGTTGATCCGGCGCCGTCGTTCGTCGGACGCCATTCCGCCGGACCGGCCGGACCGCGCCAGTGCCCGGCGCTGCCCCGCTTCGCCCGCCGCGCCGGAGGGGGAGCGGCGCGGGTTTCGCGCGTATGAGACACTTGATCGGTCATGACTGCCCTCCCTCTTGTTTTCGACGCGCCCAAGCGCGGCCTGCCGCCGCGCCATCTCGCCGACCTCACGGTGGCCGAGCGAGCCGAGGCCGTGGTCGAACTGGGGGAGAAGGCGTTCCGCGCCAAGCAGTTGTCGAACCACTACTTCTCGCGGCTCACCGTCGACCCGGCGGAGATGACCGACATCCCGGCCGCCTCGCGCGACAAGCTCGTGGCCGACCTGATGCCGCCGCTGCTCACCGAGGTGCGCGCACTGGCCGCGGACGGCGGCGCGACCCGCAAGACCCTGTGGCGCGCGCACGACGGGACGCTGCTGGAGAGCGTGCTCATGCGCTACCCGGACCGCGCGACGCTGTGCATCTCGAGCCAGGCCGGCTGCGGCATGGCGTGCCCCTTCTGCGCGACCGGCCAGGGCGGCCTCGACCGCAACCTCTCGACCGCGGAGATCGTGGACCAGGTCCGAGACGCCGCCGCAGTCATGCGAGACGGCTCGATGCCCGGTGGACCCGGTCGGCTGTCGAACATCGTCTTCATGGGCATGGGCGAGCCGCTGGCGAACTACAAGCGCGTGGTGGCCGCGGTGCGGCGGATCACTGATCCGGCTCCGGGTGGTCTCGGTATCGGTCAGCGTTCGGTGACGGTGTCGACGGTGGGTTTGGCTCCGGCGATCCGGAAGCTGGCGGACGAGAAGATGCAGGTGCGGCTGGCGGTGTCGCTGCACACGCCGGACGATGAGCTGCGGGACACGCTGGTGCCGGTGAACAACCGGTGGTCGGTGGACGAGGTTCTCTCCGCTGCCCGGTACTACGCGGACACGTCGGGCCGCCGTGTCTCGATCGAGTACGCGCTCATCCGCGACATCAACGACCAGCCGTGGCGGGCCGAGCTGCTCGCGAAGCGGCTGCGGAAACACTTGGGCCAGTTGGTGCATGTGAACGTGATTCCGCTGAACCCGACGCCGGGTTCGAAGTGGGATGCGTCGCCGAAGCCGGTGGAGCGCGAATTCGTGCGGCTGGTGAATGCCGGTGGTGTCGCGTGCACGGTGCGGGATACCCGTGGTCAGGACATCGCGGCGGCCTGCGGACAGCTCGCCGCCGAAGGTTGAGCGAATAGTTCAGAGTGGAGTAGTTGTCTTGTTGTGTGCGCCGAGCCTGCTCGATCCGGCGGCTGAGGAACTGAAGCTGGCTGACGTCAACGGTCCGCAGACCGCGGTGGACGTGGCCCGCGCGGCTCGCGCCCTGCTGGGCGAGCGGTTCGATTCGGGAAGCTTCATGTACGTCCTGATGCGCGCCTTCGACGTCGAGTACACCTCCGCACGCGACGCCACGCGGTGGCACGAGTTCCACGGCGGCCCGCGGGCGTTGTCGGACGCTGATCTGGAGAAGCTGCTCGCTCCGTGGCTCGCCCGCTGATCATTCAGCCGGTCGTTCGGGAACTGCTTCGTGTCCATGTCGAGGGTGTGCTGGTGCGTCCTCGGCTGGCCGACGCGGCGCTCGATCTGTCAGCCGCCCCACAAATCGTGAAGCTTGTTTCCCTGCTGATCGAAGACGGCGAAGTCACCGTTAACCGATACTGACACGCCGCCCGGCCAGTAAATCACCTCGAGTGCGCGGATCCTCCTCGTCGAGCGACGCTGAGACATGTTCCCCGTCCGCCAAGTCGTAACACATACCGGTCGGCTCGAAGCACACCTGGCCGCCGTTGTCGCCGTATGCCCCGAACCGCACCGTAATCCTGTTCTCCGCCAAGAGAAATCCTTAACTCCGCCGCGTGGATGATCTCTTTCACCAACTGTACGCACGGAGGCGCGGAGGCGATTGCCCGCGACTCCTCTGGTGAAAGTTTCTCGAGCAGATCCCCTGACATTCAGGTCGGTCGGGTGATCTCTCCCGATGGAGCCACGAAGTCGACGATCTCGCCCGGTGAATCCATAGCGAACCGCGGGCGTACGGCCGTGTTGTGCACGAGCAGATCGGCCCGGTCCGCAGCTCCTACAGCTGGCTCGGACAGCACCAGCGACCATACGAGCACGCCGGAGCGTTGTCCGTGGTGCAGATGGGCGAGCTGCCCTACAGCCCGTTGTTCGCACGGTTCATGTGCGTGGACCCGGTTGATGGCGGCAGCGCCAACGACTACGACTACGTGAACGCCGACCCCATCAACGAAATGGACCTGACCGGCACGTGCTCGTGGAACCCGCGTTCGTGGGGCGGCTGCGCGAAGAAGGCGCTCAAGGCCACCAGCCGAGGCCTAGTCGCCGCCGGGAAATGGGCGTGGCGCAACAAATGGACGATCGCCAGCGGCGTAGGAGCGGGCGGCGTCCTCTGGGGCACCCAAACGGCACGGGACATTTACCGAAAGCAGTTCAGTCGGAAGAAAGCCATTGGGAACGGGTTGTTGACCCTGGGCGGGGGAGCTGCCGACCGATTGTTCGCCGGCGCTTGGCGAGCTCGCAATGTGGTCTAGCAGGGAAGAAATCCTTATTTACACCGCGGTGCGGGAGGGCATCACCGGGGACCGGTAGCCTGGGCAGGACCGCCCTTGTTTCCGCAGTGAGCTATTTCGTCTCAAATCGGTGGTTCTGAGCTGCCTGGAAAAACATGAGTGAACCCAGCTTGCCCGGGACGCGGATACGTGCCTGGCAGGCTGGGTTTGTTAAGGTGGTATTTGTGCGGCAAGGCGACGTCTTCGCGGTGATCCGGCGCAGGCCGACGATGGTACTGGGCTGGGTGGGCACTGCCGGCTTGGCAACGGCAGCGGTATGGCTGATCTTCAGCGTGCCGGACGACGCTGGCTTTTGGTATATGTTCCAGGGGTTGCTCGCACTGTGGTTGATCACCTGGTTCGTCTGGCTTTGCGGCACTAACCCAAAACTGGTGGTGGCGAAAAACGGGGCGGAAATCACGAACTACTTTTTCCGTTACTGGATTCCATGGGGTGCGGTGTCCCGAGTTGAAACCACTGACCAGACGGTCATGTGTTTGTTGGACGGACGCCGGATGAAACCCGCCGTCGGGGAATGGTCGCTGGAAGGCCGACGGCACGGCAACCCGGTGCAGCGGGAGATCGGCGAACGGGTCGCGCGGGCCAGAGAGTCGGCGCGGAAGAAACCGGAATCGGGCAACGACGTCCGGCGTCGACTCCATATCCATCCGATCCCGTGGTTGGCGGCGTTCGCGGTGCTCATCTTGTTCATGTGGTCGGTACGCTACTGACAGGGCCGCCAGGTTCCCGGCGGCTGGCGGAGGCTTGAACCGACGGCGGTCAGCTGGTGCACGTGAACGTGATTCCGCTGAACCCGACGCCGGGTTCGAAGTGGGACGCGTCGCTGACGCCCGTGGAGTGCGAGTTTGTACGGTGATGAACGCTGGCAGGGTTGCGTGCACCGTGCGGGATACTCGTGGCTAGGACATTGCGGCGGCGTGTGGCCAGCTCGCCGCTGAAGGTTGAGTTTCCGTTTCAGCGCTGGATAGTCGGGCAGGGCCACGGTGCTGTTGACTTTTCTTGCCCAGCTTGAGCGTGCCGTTCGGGAACGGGTGCCGGGACAGCGCGGCGTTGCGGAGACGGATGCCGGTGGCGGCAGCGGGGGCGAGAACCTCCCGGCATCGGTGCCGCCCGGCTGGCCGCCCTCGGCGTACTTGCGGAGCCTGCTCTCGTAACAATCGAAAACAGCCCGGTGATTGCCTTGGGCTCGGGCGAGCTCGCCAGCCAGGTATGGCGGTGACCACCGCGGTTCCTGTGCCCATGCCGCCGATGGCGGCGTCGCCGACGAGGCACCGGCACCCGATGGACCAGGTATCCAGGTCCGAACCGGCCGGCGTCAGGCCGGTTGCAGCCCACTGGAACGAACATCGACCGGCATCGCGTGCGGGAGTTCTCCTGGCAGGACGCCCAGGCTGGTTCCGCGATAGCGGGAGCCGGTAGGTCGCGAGGGCGGAGAGCGGACCGCTCAGGAGAACCGCGACGCCGCGGAGTTCGACAGTGCCTCAACTTCGGGGAGTCCGCGCCAGCCTCACCTCCTGTGCCGGGAGATGGCGGCTCGAATCGGATCCGAACCCGCGCGGGATCGATGCCAGACGGATATCCGGCCCAAGGAAAACCGGGACCACCTCGCGCGCGGCGAGATGGCCCCGGTTCTGTGCGGCCGGGTCAGACTCGGTAGTCCTTTGTCTGGCCGGTCGCCGGGTCGTGGTCGATGTTGCCGTTCTGGAAGGTGCTGCGGCGCAGCGTGCCGACCTGGACTTCGTCCGCGGTGGGGAAGCCGAGGTAGGACCGCTCCCAGCCGAGCTGTGCCCAGCGGTCGCGGATCGCGCCGTAGACCAGGTGCGCTCCGGTAAGGGGCGACCAATAGATCGAGCCGCCGTTCTGCACGTGCGTGTAGCTGCCCGCGACGTTCGGGGTGGGCGTGGTGTCGGTCGTCGGCAGCTGCCAGTGGTACTCGCCGACGCTCTTGTACTTCTCCAGCGCCGGGCCGGTGATCGCGTGCGCACCGGTCGCGGCACTCCAGTACATCCGGCCGTTGGCGTAGTCGCGGTAGCGCACGCCGCCGTTGAACGCGTCGTACACCTCGGGCGCGGCCGGGGCGCCCAGCACGGCTCGGACGGCGTCGTCGTTCTTCCAGCGCTTGGAGATCGGCGTGGTCACCTCCGGGTCCGGGTCCACCACGGACCAGGTGGTGTCCTCGGGGTACAGCCGGCTGGAGTTGTAGTTGGCGTCGTCGGTGCTGGTGGCCGAGTAGACCTGGCCGCCCCAGTGGCGCAGGAAGTGGCCGCGGTGCGCGTAGGACTCCAGCGAGATCCCGGGTCCGGACTTGCCGGGCTTGGAGCACCAGGTGGCGTCGTTCTTGAACGGGGTGCCGCCGTCGCTGGCGGCGAGCTTCACGACGTCGCCGTCGGTCCGCAGGAAGCTGCCCGCGAACTGTGCGGACTCCAGCGAGAAGCAGTTCGGATCGGCCATGCCGTCCTTGATCTTCCAGGTGGCGCCGGTCAGCTTCGAGGAGCCCTGGGTCCCGGGGTCGCCCCAGACGATGTAGGTGTTGCCGCCGTTGCTGGTGACATACGCGCCGCGGATGCCCGGCGTGGTCACCTCGAACGACTGGGTCTGCACGGAGTCCTGTCCGCTCTGCAGGAACGTCTCGACGTCCCGGTCGGAACCGGCGAGAGCGGCCGCGGCGGCCGCGACCAGGCGGGGACGCATGCCGCCGTTTTCGGCGCGGGCCTTGATCTCCCGCGCGACCCGCCGGTTCTCGGCGGCCTTCTTCTCGTTGTCGATCGCGGTGTCGCGATCGCGCGCGGCGTAGATCCCGGTGGCGATGTAGGCCTTCCAGTCCGCCGGGTTCGCGCTGTTCAGCGCGGTCTGGCCGGCGATGGCCACCTGCGATCCGGCGACGGCCTTCTCCAGCAGCTTGCGGATGAAGAAGTCGTCGGCGAGATCGAGCATCGAGTCGGTGGTGTCCAGCCCGACGACGGTGGCCGCGTTCTGGCGCGCGGCGCGGGCGATGAGCCGAGCCTTCTCGGCCTCGGTGCGGTCCTTGTCGGCGTTGACGGCGTCGATCTGGTCCTGCTGCTTCGCGGCGAGCAGGCCGCTGGAGAGGAAGATCTTCTGCTCCGGCTCGGGCGCGTCGAACGCCGCCAGCGCGGCGGCCTTCACCTTCGGGTAGCCGGTGACGAAGTGCCACAGCTCGAAGATGAAGTCGCGATAGCTGAGGTCGAGCTGCTGCGAGGTGACCGGCATGGCGACGAGCGCGGCCGCACTCTGCTTCAGTTTGCGCGCCTGATCGCGCTCCTGCTGCCCGCGAGCGTAATTCTCGCGATCACGCCCGGCGAGATCCGTGATCCCGGACCGGATGAACAACGTCGACGCGGTGTCGCCGTCGCGATACGCCTGAAGCGCCGCGGCCTTGACCAACGGGAAGTGCGTGTCGTCCGCGGTGTCGAAGATCTTGAAGACGAAATCGCGGTCGCGCAGCACGAGCCAGCTGTTGTCGATGTCCAGCCCCAGCGACCGGATGGCGTTGACCTTCTCTTCCGGGGTCGCCTCGGGAAGCGCGGCCGCCGCGGGAGCGGGCGGAGCCTCCGGCAACGCCTGCACCGGCGGCGTCGGCGGCGGAGTCGCGGCCGAAGCGATCGGTGCTCCCAACCCGATGAGCAGGGTCGCCGCGGTTGCGGCGACTGCTGTCCGGCTCAGCAGGCCGGGTCTTTTCTTGTTCATCGCAGACACTCTCATTCCCCCGTGGATTCCTTACGTCCTGCCGCGACCTGAGCGGCGAAAACAGCCAAAGCCGGTTCTTCGCGTTCGATCAGCGCGTCCTTGTGCCCGGGATCGTCGGCGAGCTGGGGATAACCCCAGATCGCCTGCGTCCCGGATCCGCCCTCGTCCCGGGTGGCGAACCGCCAGTCAGCGGGAAGCTCCCCGTCCACCACTTCGAACAGCTCCACCGGAAGCCAGTCCGGCCGCCCGGAATCGGACTCGACCAGCACAATAAGACCGAGCTTGTATACGGCCATCCCGTAAACGCGATATTCTTTTCCAGTTGAAATCAAGAACTTCGAAGAGTTCGTGAAATACAGGCCACGCTTCGGCTCGCCGATCTCCTCGCCGCGATTAAATAAGCACCTGACAATCACCGGAGCGCCTCGTCATCTGTCTTTGTACTTGAAATCATCCACGGCGCCACTGATCTTGTTTCGAACGTAATGAACTTCAACACCGTTTACTTCCATTTTCATCTTTACCCAGCCCTCCGCGTCCGGCCAGCGTTCGTCCTGCATTTTGATGGGGATTTCGACTCCCGTTTGCGGCTCGAGCCGGGCCTCGTCCATCGCGATCTGCTCGTTGATGCTATTCGAACTATAACGTCCGGTGTGTCCCCTGCCCAGGGGTTGCCGAATGCACGGGTCCGGGCTTGCTTTCTTCGCCTGCACGAGCATGCGTTCGCCCTGGATCGGGCAGGAGGGGAACTTCCTGAACCTCTCGGAGATATTCCGGATGAGGGCAAGGGCCCGCTTGCCCGCCTCGGAACCTTCGAGGAACTTCGTCAAGCCGGCGGCGATCTTGACGATCGCGGAACCCACTTCAGGAATCTTGGCGACCAGCACCAGCAGCGAGCCGACGTTCACCACGGTCCACAAGCAGGAAGAGACATCGGCCTCGGCGAAGCACTTCTTCGCGTCGGTGTACCCGATCACGTCGAGCAACACCTGGCCACCGTTTTCCAGGATGTATTCGATCACCCCTTTCTTCGCGGCGTCCGCGGCCTTCCGGTATTCCTCCTGCCCCTCCGGAGACATGTCCTTGAGGAACCGGGCCTCGTCCTCGGGCGAGAGCCCGGCGTCGCCGTCGCCCGCCTGCGCGGCCTGCTTGGCCCGCTCCGCCGTCTGCCGGTCGCGTTCCGCCTTCTCCGCACGGTCCGCCGCGTGGCCGGCGTCGACCGCGCTCTGCATCGCGTTTCGCGCTGCCTGGGCGACGTTGTCCGCGTGGGTCTTCGCTTCCGCTGCCGCTGATTCCGCCGCTGTCGCGTCAGATTCCGCCTTGCTCGCCGCTCCGCGGGCCGCCGCCGCGTCCGACTCCGCTCGTCCGGCCGCCGCGCGGGCCGCCGCTGCTTCTTGCTCCGCCGAAGATGCTGCCCGGCCCGCGATCGCCGCGTCGTTGTTCGCCGCGTTCGCTGCCGCGCGTGCCTTGACCGCGTCTTCGTGTGCCTGAGCGTCGGCCTGGGCCGCTCGTTCCGAAGCCGCGCGGGCCGCGGCACCGTCGACAGCCGCGTCCGCAGCGGACTGCTGAGCCTCTGCGGCCGACTTCGCCGCGGCGGCCGAGGAGCGCGCGGCTGCGGCTGAGGCGTCGTAAGCGGGCTTGACTTCGCCCGCGGCCCGATCGGCGGCCTCCTGCGCGAGCCGCGCGGCTTCCACCGCCTCGGTCGCGCGCTGCTGCGCAGCCGCGGCCTGCTCCGCCCCGACCGTCTTGGCCTGGTTCGCCACCAGCAGAACAAAATCGGCGTCGATGTCGCCGCCGCTGAATGGCGCGACGACCTGGATCGCGGTGTTCGCCGGGTCAGTGATCGCCTTCGACGACGCATTCGCCGCCGATGCGGCCTGCACCGCCAAGCCCGCCTGTGTTGCCGCCGACACCGATTCCGCCGCTGCCGCGTCTGCTTCGGCCTTCGTGCGTGCCGCCGACCGCGCCGCCTGGATGGCCTCGTCAGACGCCCGCTCCGCCAGGGTCACCGCGTTGCGTGCGGCTTCGGCAGCCTGCGCCTCGGAGAAGGTCGCGTCGGACGCCGCAGAATCGGCCTTCAACCGGGCCGCGTGCGTTGCCGCCGCTTCGGCCTCGGCTTGGTTGGCCGCTGCGTTCGCGCGGGCCGCCGCGGCGGCCGCCTGTTGTGCCGCGGCCCGAGCCCGCGCCGCGTGCGCACCGGCTTCGGTTGCCGCCGCACGGGCCCCCGCTGCCGCACCGGTCGCGACGTTCGCCGCGCCTCGCGCTGCTCCCGCTGCGGTACGGGCGGTGATCGCCGCGCCCGCGGCCTCGTTCGCCGCGTCCCGCGCGGGCTGCTCGTACTGGCCGCCCCGGGCGGCCGCGGCCATCGCCGCCGTCGCGTCTCTCCGGGCCTCGGCCGCGCGCTGGGCGCATTCTGCTTGGAACGCCCGGTCCCGGGCATCCGCCGCGTTCTTCTCCTCCCCGCGCGCCTTCGTGTCGAGATCCGCAGCCCGGCCGTTCGCGCCGTCGGCGACACCTCGGGCGGCCGCGGCGATCCCGGCCTGCCGGTCTGCCTCGGCTCGCGCTGAATGCGCGGCCGCTGCCTGCTGATCGGCCCGAGCCCGGGCGGCTGCTGCCGCCGCACGTTCACGCTCGGCCGTCGCACGTGCGGCTGCCGCGTTGGCGGCCTCCCGCTCCGCGGTGACCCGAGCGTTGCGGGTCCGCTCGGCGGCAGCCCAGGCCTGCGCCTCGGCGGTTTCCGCGGCCTGCCGCGCGGTCTTCGTGCGGGCAGCGGCGTCCTTGGCTGCCTCCGCCTGCACCCGTGCGGCCTCGGCGATCTGCGCTGCGGCCTTCGCGTGGTCCTCGGCGTGCATCCGCCATTGGCGCGCTTCTTCCGCGTGCCGCTCGGCCTTCTCCTGCGCGTTGCGTGCCTGATCGGTGAACGCCGTCGCGTCGATCGCGTGCTGCGCGGTCTCCGACGCACTCACCGCGGCCTGCGCGGCGTCCGCCATGCCAGTGGCCATCTGCGCCCACTGCGTGCCGTAGGTCAGCCCGGTCTCCACCAGGATGTTCGCCTGCACCTGGGCCGACGCTGACGCCTGCCGGGCCTCGGTCGCGGCCTGCTGGGCGTAGCCGAGCTGACGGGCGACCTCGGCCTTCTGCCGGTCGAAAGCGTCCGCCGGGTGCTGGCCGCCCGCGGTGTTCGCGGCGAGGATCTGCGCGGCCTTGCGCGCCTCGTTCCCGGCCGAGATCAGCGCGTTGGCCGACTTCTCCAAGGCACGGACGCCGTTTCCGTGCGCCACCAGCAGATCGCGCCGAGCCTGTGCCGCGCGGGCGGCCTTGCGTGCGAGGTCCGACAGCTCTTCGGCCGCCTTGTTGCGCGCCTCTTCGTCCTTGATCTGCTGTTCCCGCGCGTCCGCGTCGATCTTGGCCGCTGCCAGGTAGCCGGTCTTGAGGAACTCCGCGATCGCCGCGTCCCCACCGTCCAAAGCGGACTGCGCGGCCCGCTGGACGGCCGGACCCGCCGCCCCCGCCAGCATCTGCACCCGGGCGCGGGAGCGGTCGCGCACTTCCTGCGCGCCCTTGGTCGCGTCGGCGTCGCGCTGGTTCGCGATGTCCTTGCCGTAGGCCAGGAACAACTTCCGGTCGTACGCGCTGCCCGCGAGCACTCGCTCGACCTCTGCCTTGAGATACGGGCCACCGGTGCCGCGCAGCGCCTGCACCTCGGCCAATTCCCGCCGCGCGGTCTCGTCCTTGCGGGCCTGGGCCCGTGCCTTGGCCTCGTCGATCCCCTTGTTGAGGAACTCCATGATCGCCGCGTTGCCGCCCGCCGCGAGCGCGGCCGCGGCGGCGTCGCGGACTTCCTGGTCTTCGGCCAGTTCGGCGTTGTCCACCACGATCTGGCGGAACCGCGGATCACCCCAGTCCGGCACCCCCGAGGATCCGTCCCACTCCCGGTACGGATCCTCGGGCATCGGCCGCGCCGGACCGCTGTCGGCCGGTTGACCGGCGGCGGCAGCCGCTGGCCGGGCAGCCGCGGCTGACGCGGCACCGGGCTGGACCAGTCCGACGAACACCGCGAACGCGAGGAAGACCACCAAGAGTCTTCGGGCGTGTTTCACCAGATCCCCCTGTCGTCGGCAATTCCGGGCATGCCGAAAGCGCACGGAAAAATGAAAGAAAAAGCGGAAAGAAAAGAAATTCAGGCGGCGCTGACGCGCTGCTCGCCGTCACGGGCCTGCTGCAGCAACGCGGTCCAGTACTGGGCCTGCTGCGCGGCGGCCTTGCCTTCCTCGGTCCACGCGGACTGGTTCGCCTGCGCGGGCTGGACGATCGCGGCCCAGTTCGGCCCGCTCGCCGCGTTCGCCGCGGCGAGCACCGCGGCCCAGTTGGCGGCCTGGCGATCAGCGAGGAGTTTGGCCTCTCCCCAGTACGACCGGGCGGGCCCGGTCTGCTCGCCGACCGCCTGCCACGCCCGCACCGCGGCCGCCTTGGCCTTCTCGGCGAGATCGCCCGAGGCGTCGCGCGCGGCCTGCTCGGCAGCCGCCGCGTCGCGCAGCAACCCGGCCAGCGCGGCCCGCCAGCGCATCTCGTCGTCGGCGCTGCGCAGCCGATGCGTGTCCAGGTCGAGCTTGGCCCCGAACGCCCAGCCGTCGGCGAAGAAATCGACTACGTCGCGGTCGGTCGAACCGACACGGACGGCGTAAGCGGCACTCACCCGGACCTGCTCACCAGGGTCGTTGGCGGCGAGGTCGCGGACGAACTGCCGATCTGCTTCGGCCAGCGCCTTCGCTTGGTCGCCCTTGGCTTCGCGCACCGCGCTGTCCCGCTGTTTGGCCGCGGCGAAGCCGCCATTCGCGAAACGCTCGCGATCCGCGTCGTCACGGCTGTCGACGGCGTACTGAGCGGCAGCGTGCACTTCCGGCGAGAATTCGGCCGGATAGGCGGCCAGCACGCGCCGGGCGAAATCGCTGTTGCGCGCGTTCTTCTGTGCGGACAACTGGACGGCGTAGTCGTAACCCGACGCGGTGAACTGCTGGATTGCCGCCTCCGGCGCGCTGGACAGCAGCGCCTGCCAAGCAGCGACCCGCACGATGGATCGCGGGTCGTGCAGCGCCAGGTACTGCACCCAAGCCTTGTCCGCGTTGAAATCCTGAACGCTGACCGCGGCGGCTGACGCCGCCGGTGGCGCAACAGTCGAGCCGACCGCGACCGCCGCTGACAGGCAGACCGCAGAAATCAACGCGCGCTTGCGCATTCGGTTTTCCCTCCCCGTACCCGCAAGCAGAATCGCCGATGCGGATAAAGCAAAGGTAATGGCACAGTCATCGGCAGGCCAGTGAGATGATCGTCACCGGCCAAAGATCCGGCAACGGGTAACAGGTGCCCGCGAACCTGCGATCAGCAGGAGTTTCACGGCCGACAGGTCTAGACCTCACCTGCCAAACGGAGCAGCGCTTGTGACGGGTGGGATTGTGGCGGCACGGTGCCGTTACCGTCAGATTCACCTGTTCGGCCCAGAGTCAAATCCGCTGACCTACGCCGTGCGAGAGCGGGAGCTGCGCCCCGCCTCGTCCCTCTCAAGCCATTTCGCCGTACACCTGGCACGTAACCGGCGTGACGATTTCTCGTGCCAGTTGAATTCAAAAACGCACTGCACAAATCCACAGGTTGACCCTCCGGCGAGTCCCGCCCGCAAGATGGCGGCCGGCAGAGTGGTCGTCATAAGGGGTCCCTGCCGACTCGCTCGTTGTCGGAGTGGATCGCTTTCGGCGACGCCCGACCTGAACAAGAGTGAGGTTGGAAGGCCTTGCACGGTCGCTGTGCCCGGACCCCAGTGCTCCTGACGATGTCCTGAGCTGCTGGTTTCGTGGAGGGCGACAGTTGTAAAAGGGTAGGCATGGGCGAGCCGCTGGCGAACTGCAAGCGTGTGGTGGCCGCGGTGCGTCGGATTACTGAGCCTGCGCCTTCGGGTTTGGGGATTGGCCAGCGTTCGGTGACGGTGTCGGCGGCGCTGTCGGAGAACATGCGCGCGCAGAGCACATTGACGATCGCCTGCCGCTGGTCCGGGCTGTTCTGGCCGAGACGTTCCAGCGCGTCCAGTCGGTTGTCGGCGGCCACCTGCTCCTGGAGTGCGTGCGTCCGGGCCGCCGCGACTTGGTCAAGCTCCTTTTGCTTCAAGGCGATTTCGGCGCTCCGCTGACGACGGGCGGCTAGCAGCAGCGCCGCCACGAGCCACACCGCGACCGTGATTCCCAGAACCACGATCACGGCGGAAGCGAACCAGATCATCCGGATCGACAGGACCCGGTAAGCGACCGTCCCAGGCTCGGGTTTCGCGATCACTCGGCGTGTCGTCGCCGGCCTTTCACCAAGCGGGTGAACCTCTTCGTCGCGGGCGCGAGTTCCTCGACCTTCAGCGCCGCGAGCACGCCGAACGACACCGCGAGTCCGACGAGGCCCTGCAGGATCAGCTTGACCCACACGGTTGCCCGGCCCCCGCCGCCCGGCACGAGCCAGCCGGCGGCGACGGCCGCGGCGACGCCGAGTCCGCTCGCGACGACCGTGAACAGGATGACCCCGAGCACTCGCTTGCTGCGCAGGTTGCCGAGGCGCACCCACAACCAGACCTGGCCCATGATCGCGCCGACGACGAACGTCAGGGAGTTCACCAGCATGGCGCCCAGGACGATGTCGCGCGCGTCCAGCAGCACCGGGCACAGATACAGCAGCGGAATCTTCACCGCGGTCATCACGACCATGATCAGCGTCGGGGTGCGCGCGTCCTTCATCGCGTAGAAGACCCGCAGCTGCAACATGACCAGCGCGTAAGGCAGCAGCCCGAACGACGAGATCGCCAGTGCCTCGCCGAGCCGGCCCGCCTCGGCCGCGGAGTTCGCGCCGCCGCTGAACAAGGCGACCCCGATCGACCCGCCCACCACCGTCAGCACGGCGGCGATCGGCACCAGCATCACGGTGGAGATGCGCGACCCGTAGGAAAGATCGGCCACGACCTTGCGCACATCGCCGTCCGCGGCGTTGCGGGACAGCCGCGGCATGATCGCGGTCAGCAGGGACACCCCGATCACGCCGTAGGGCAGCTGGAACAGCAGCCAGGCGTTGGAATAGATGGTCACCCCGCCCGCGTCGCCGCTGGTCAGCACCCGGGTGTTGACGGTGAGGCCGACCTGGCTGACCGCGACGTAGCCGAGGATCCACAAAGCGAGGCCGCCGAACTCCTTCATCCGCTTGTCGACGCCCCAGCGCCACTTGAAGCGGAACCCCGTCCGCAGCAACGGCGGGACCAGCAGCGCCGCCTGCACGGCGATGCCCAGCGTGACGCCGATGCCGAGCACGAGCAGCTTCGGATCGCTCATGCGCACGGGATCGGTCGAGATCTTGCCCGGCATCAGCATGAACAAACCCAGGGTCGCGATGACGACGACGTTGTTCATCACCGGAGCCCACGCCGTCGGGCCGAAGATGTGCTTGGCGTTGAGGATCGCCGACAGCAGCGCGAACACGCCGTAGAAGAAGATCTCGGGCAGCAGCAGCCGGGCGAACGCGTTGGTCAGCGCGGAGTTGGCGTGTCCGCCCTGCTCCGTGTACAGCGAGGTCAGCGCTGGTGCCGCCGCCACCGCGATGACGGTGCCCACGGCCAGTACCGTCAGGCCGACCGTGAGCATTCGCTGCGTGTACGCCGCGCCGCCGTCGGGATCGTCCTGCGACCGCACCATCAACGGCACCACGACACTGCTGAGCACACCGCCGAGCAGCAGTTCGAAAACGACGTTCGGCAGCGTGTTGGCGATGTTGAACGAGTCGTTCTCGACGCCGGTGCCGACCGCCCACACGAGCATGAGCTTCCACAGGAAACCGGTGATACGGCTGACCAGCGAGGCGATCGCCATCTTCCCGCTGGACTTCGCGATCGACGGCGGCGCCGCCTTCGGCTCGACGCGCGGCACGTAGACGGTGGCGTCGAGATCCGGATCCGGCGCGCCGCGGGGCAGCCGCGGCAGCATCCGGGGGACGAGCGAGTCGTACGGCCGCAGCACGTCCGGGTCGGCGACCGGCCACCTCGAACTCGCGGGCACCCCGCCGACGCGCGGGATGAAGATCGTCGCGTCGGGATCGTTCGGCGCCAGCGGCGGCGCGCCGAACGGCATGCTGTCCTGCTGGCGCTCCTGCTGCCACGGCCGGACCAGCGGCCGCCGCTGCGGGGGAGGCGGCTGGCGCGGCGGCTGCTGGCCGCGCGGCGGGAGCCGCCTGCGATACCCGTTCGCCCCCGGCGGGATGCGGAGGGTCTGCTGGTCAGGGCTCGGCGGGCGCTCAGGCGGCGGGTGCTTGACCCGTTCGGCGGGACGCTCTGGCGGCCACTCCGGGTCGCGGTCCAACGTGTGCCCCATCGTCAACGGTCGATTCGAACCCCAGGGTAGTCAGCTCGCGCGCCCCGGTGGCTGATCCGGGGATAGATTTACGGTTCGGTAAGCACCACGAGAGCGGCCTTGCCCCGCTGAAGCGTGGGAGAAGCTTCTTGCTCCCCGGCTCACCGCTCGCTGAGTTGCCGCGGGTTGCGGCCCATCAGGTGCAGCAACCGGTCCTGCCGCGACGCTGATTCGCCGAGTGTCCCCGCAGCGGCGAAGAACCGGTGCGTCGTGTCGGCGGCGACGGGGGATTCCGCCAGCCCGGCGTAGATCGTCTCGAGGTTGTCGCTGATCCACGTGACCAACTCAGGATCGAGGCGGTCGTCGACGTCCAGGGCTCGGGCGAGATCCCACGCGTGGATGGCGGAATCCGTGGCGCGCACGGCCAGCGCTTGACGCCCGGACACCTGGCCCAGCGGATAGTCGAGCACCTGGTCGAGCGCGCCAGGGCGGCTGAAGGCGTCGGCGACTAGCCGCACCGACGCGGCGTACGCACCGAGTGGGTCGTTGCCCAAGGCGTCGGCGTCGCGCAGGCGCAGGAAATTCTCGCGGGTGCCGCCGGCGAGCAGGTCGACGTAGTTGAGATTTCCTCGGACCATGTGGTTGACGAGTTGACGGACGTTCCATTCCGCGCAGGGCGTCGGAGCGGTCCACTGTTCGGGGCGGACGGACCGCAGGCGCTGGTCGAATTCGGTGCTGGCAGCCAGAAATCGGCCGAGGACATTAGTCATGCCTGCCAGTCTTTCGCCACGAGGACGCGTCAGCTGGCGAAAATCCGACGTCGCGCTAGCGCTCGATGAACGCGGTCAGCGCCGCCACGACCGCGGCGGGTTGTTCGTCCGGAATGAAGTGTCCGGAATTCGGGATGACGACGCCGGTCGCGTTGTCCGCCCAGGGGCTGAGGGAAGCGGCCATGTCGGGGATCGAGCCGTGGGAGCTGGAGATTCCCAGGACCGGGACGGTCAGGTGCCGTCGTTCGAGAGCGACGTGATTCTTGCGCGCTGATTCCGCGGCATCGCGGTAGTAGGCGAGCGACGCCCGGAGCCCGCCCTCGGCGGCGAGAGCGGCGGCGTAGTGGTCGATTTCGGTGCTGTCGAAGGGGCTCAGCGCTTTGGCCTTCAAGAACCAGTCCACGTATTCGCGCTCGCGACCGGTGAGGAGGGTTTCGGGGAGATCGGGCACCAGGTGGAACGCGAAGTGCCAGGTTTTCCAAGCGCGGTCGGGGTCGGTGGGGATGGAGTCCGGGAGGGTGATTCCGGGGATGCCGGCGTCCAGCAGCGCGAGGCCGTGCAAGCGGTCTTCGTGCTTCAACGCCAGCGAGAAAGCGACCCAGGCGCCGATGTCGTGGGCGGCTAGCCAGTATTTCGGCACGTCGAGCGCAGTCAGCGCGGCTTGGATCCGCGAGGCGACGGTGTGCGTGTCGTAGCTGTCGTGGGGGCGGTCGGAGTGGCCTTGCCCGGGCAGATCGATCGCGATGACGCGGAAGCGTTCGGCGAGGCCCGGCATCGCTTTGCGCCAAGCCCACCAGGTCTGCGGGAATCCGGCGAGGAGGACGACGGCGGGGCCAGTCTGGGGACCGCCTTCCACGGCGTGGAGGCCGTCGACCCAGCGGTGTGTGAAGCCCGGCAGGTCATACAGCGGCAATTCGGGGATCGCGGCGGCAGTCATGGCTCAAGCGTAGCTCATCTTGAACCGAACAGTTCAAGATGAGCTACGCTGGGCGCGACGGCGCGAGAACGGGGTGCGTGGATGGCCGGGAAGAAGCAGTTCGACGTGGACGTCGCGCTCGACGCGGCGATGGTCCAGTTCTGGCGGGCCGGGTACACGGACACTTCTCTCGACGACCTCTCCAAGGCGACCGGGTTGAACCGCAGTTCCATCTACTCCTCATTGGGGGACAAGGATTCGCTCTATCTGCGCTGCTTGGATCGCTACGCCGCGCGTTACGGAGACCGGTACGACCACGCCTTGTCGAACGCGGTCGAGGATCCGCTGCGAGCGGTTCGGGAGTTCTTTGACGTCACCCTGCAACGCATTGCCGACCCCGAGGTGCCGGACGGATGCCTGGTCGCCCAGACCGCGATGGCGATACCGGTGTTGAGCCCGGATATCGCTGCGCGCGCGACCAAAGCTCTGGGCTTTCAGCAGGCGCGGCTGCGAAAAGCCTTGCGCGCCGCGAAGCTGGCCGACGCCGACGACTTCGCCGTTCACTTCGCGGCGGTCAACCAGTCGTTGGCTGTGATGAGCCGGGCGGGAGCGAGTCCGAAGCAGCTTCGCACGATAGTCGACATCAGTTTGGGCGCGCTTTCGCGGGCGCGGAATTAGGGTCCGCACGGGAGTCACGTGCCGCGGCGCTCGGCGGTCAGCAAGTCGAGCAGGCCGGGGAGCCGCCGGTTGATTTCCGTCCGGCGCAACCGGATTCCCTTGCGGTTTCCGTAATTGATCTCGTGGATCAGCCCGGCCTCGCGCAAAACCCGGAAGTGGTGCGTCTGCGTCTGCTTGGACACCGGGAGATCGAACGAGTTGCAGGTGCGCTCGCTGTCGCTCCCGTCCGCCGCCAGTTCCGCGATCACGGTGCGGCGGTGCTCGTCGGCGAGCGCGCGGAACACCGTGCCCAGATCGGCGGCATCGTCTTCGGGCAGAACTGACATCGCCTCACCTCTTTCAGGTACGTCTTGCATCGTACCTTACGGCCATGCTTGACTGAAGGTACGACGAGATTCGTACCTGAAACTGCGCTCGTCGCTTCCCTCCAACGAAAAGGTTGCGGCTATGACGCCTTCGCGTGTCCTGATCCACGGCGCTGGTATCGCCGGTCCCGCCCTCGCCTATTGGCTGGCCCGGCACGGGCATCGGCCGACGGTCGTCGAGCAGGCCAAAGAACTGCGATCCGGCGGCAGCGCCGTCGTCGTCAAGGAACCGGCGCTCACGGTCGCCAAGAGCATGGGCATCCTCCCGCAGTTGCGCGACATCGCCACGCGCGCGAGCGTCCTCTCGCTCCTCGATCCGGACGGGCGACAGCTCCTCCGGGTCCCGACGACGTCCCCGCAGTCGGTCGAAGTGACCCGCTCCGATCTGTCCGCGGTGCTCCACCGGGCAGCGCGCGACGACGCTGAGTTCCTCTTCGACGAGACGGTCACCAGCCTCCGGCAGGACCCATCAGGAGTCGAGGCCACCTTCCGCCGGTCGCCGCCCCGTCGATTCGACCTGGTCATCGGCGCGGACGGCGTCCACTCCCCGGTGCGCCGCATGGTCTTCGGGCCGGCGGAGCAGTTCACGACCGGCATGGGCATGTACAGCGCGACGGTGCCGCTGGAGCCCGATGCGCTCGATGACCCGGAGGCGGCGGTGATGCTGACCGCGCCCGGCCGGATGCTCACCATCCACCCGTCCCGGGGGAAGCCGCTCGCGATGTTCACCTTCCGCGGCGGGCGGGTGCCCGGCTACGACCGTCACGACACCGCGCTCCACAAGCGCCTGGTTGCCGAGGCGTACGCGGGAATCGGCTGGCGAGGCCCGGAACTGGTCGAGGCATACGTGAACCACCCCGCGCCCTTCTTCGACCCGCTCGCCAACGTGCGGATGGACAAGTGGTCGCACGGCCGCGTGGCATTGCTCGGCGACGCGGCCTCCGCAGTCGCCCTGCTCGGCGACGGGTCGAGCATGGCGATGGCCGGCGCGCACACGCTGGCCGAAGCGCTCGCGGCGCATCCCGGTGATCATGCGCGAGCCTTTCAGGCCTACGAGGCGAAGCACCGGCGGCACGTGGAGCCGAGGCACCGGCGCGTCGGCCTCGTCGCCACGCTGCTCGTTCCGCGAACTCGGTACGGACTGGCGCTGCGCAATACCGTCGGCCGGGCTGTCGGCCTCGCCACCCGGAATCCCTTGCCCGCCGAGCAGAACGGCCGGGTGTGAGCGAGTCGCTAGCCGTCTTTGGCGATCTCGCACAGGGAAGCGCGCAACGGCGAGCTGCCGCTGATCGGGTCGCTCGGGCCTTGGCTCAGCACGAGATTGAGGTTCGCGCTGCCGTCGCCGAAGGGCGGATAGCCGGGCTGGCCGAGCGCGTCGGCGGGCTGCCACCAGCCGTGTTGTCCGCACACGACGTTCGGGCGCAGGTTGACATTGAACTTCGCCTTCGCGCGGATGCTTCCCAACGGCGTCTCCAGCCGCACCCAGTCCCCGGCGTCGATCCCGCGGGCCGCGGCGGTTTCGGGGTGCAGTTCGACCGCGGGTTCGGGGGCGGATTTGCGCAGGCTGGCGATTTCCCGATGCTGGGTTTCGCAGAAGAACAGCGATTTCGCGCAGGTGAGGATCAGCGGGTACCGCGTCGCCAGGTCTGGTCGGGACAGCGGGCTGATCGACGGTTCGGTGAAGGTCGGCAGCGGCGGATATCCGTGTTCCAGCAACGGTTCCGAGTACAGTTCGACCAGACCGGACGGTGTCCGGAAGCCGCCTCGTTCGTACTTGCGGTAGATCGTGTTCAGCGGCAGCCGGATGCCTTCCGGTGCCGCGCGCAACTGGTCGAGCGTGAGGCCGCTGGGCGCGAGCTGATGGTGCCAGGCCGCTTCGATGTCGCCGTTGAAGAACTGCGGGCCGAGCCCGAGGGCGATGGCCAGGTCGAAGATGATCCGCAAGTCTGACCGGGCTTCGCCGCGCGCCGCGACCAACGGCTGTCGCAATTGGACAGTCGACTGCGCGGCCTGGCTTGTCTCGAAACCGATCCGCAGCGCTTCGGCTTCCCACGCGCTCGTCGCGGGCAGTGCGAGGTCCGCCTGCTCTGCCGTCGGGTTCAGGAACAAATCCGTGTGGACAAAGAAGTCCAGCGCGCGGAGCGCGTCCCGGCCCCGGGCGCTGTCGCCGTGCGCCATGACCAGGTTGCTGCCGAAGTTGACCAGCGCTCGGGCACGGTAGGGCACGCCGTCCAGGGCGGCGCGGTAGAAATCCTCGCCGGTGACGAATTCGAACTTCGCCGGGCCCAGCGGACGCTCCTGTACACCGATGGTCTTGGCGCGCTGCTCGGGCGACAGCAGTTCCCGGCCGTCGATCGGGTTGGCCGGCACGGGGGTGAACAGCACGTTCCCGCCGGGTGCGTCGATGCAGCCGGTGAGCGCGTAGAGCTGGCCGATGGCGCGTACGGTCTGGGTCGCGTTGCTGTGCTGCTCCAGACCGCTCCAGGTGTAGAACGCGACCGGGCGTTGTTCCCAGAGCAGCCGGGCCGTGGCGACGATCTGGCTGGCGGGCACGCCGGTGATCTCCTCAGCGGCCTCGGGCGGGTACTTCGCGCATTCCTCGCCGATCAGGTCCCAGACCCGGCGGGACGAGCCAACCGGCTTCGAAGCATTGGTCCACCGCTCGACGAATTCCTTGTCGTACCAATCGTTCTCGATCATCACGTGCGTGAGCGACAACGCCAGCGCGGCGTCCGTGCCGGGGCGCACCCGCAGCCATTGGTCGGCCTTGCTGGCCAGCCCGGCGCGCCGCGGATCGACCACGACGAGCTTGGCCCCGCGACGCAGCGCGGCGGTGGTCGCGGTGGCGTGCGCGAGCCGGGAGACGGACGGGTTGTAGCCCCAGTAGAGGACGCACTGCGTGTTCTCGAGATCGGGCAGGTAGGCGCCGGGGACCGGCTCGCCCCAGGTGTAGAGCGTGCCGAGGTGGCGGCCCCAGCCGCAGAGCTCCATGTAGACGGCGAAGTTGGGACTGCCGAAGGCGCGCCGGAGCCGGGTCAGCCACTCGATGGAGTCCGACATCGCCGACGTCGAGGGCGAGGCGGTGCCGAACACCACCGCTTCCGGGCCCGATTCCTCGGCGATCGCCGTCAGCCGGGACGCGATCGTCGCCAGCGCCTCGTCCCAGCCGACGCGCTCCCAGCCCGGGTCGGCCGCGCCCTTCGGAGCGGTCCGGCGGAGGGGATGCAGCAGCCGGTCCGGATGCGCGACGATCTCCGGCGCGGCCTTGCCTTTGACACAGATCGCGGCGCCGGTCGGATGGCCGGGCAGCGGGCGGAGCGCGAGCAGCCGCCCGTCCTCGACCGTCGCGGTCGCTCCGCACTTCGACACGCACAGCGGGCAGAACGTCGGGACTTCGGTCGCCATCGCGCACCTCCGGGCTCTGCCTGGGAGTCGGGGCTGCCTTGTCCGGCGTAACAACCGGCCTTTCACCGGCGACCTTTCGAGGTGAACAGAGCCGCGCCGGTGCGGTTGTCCGAATTGGTCGCCACCCTGTCGCTGGTGGCCGATCTCGGCATGGGCCGCCCGATGGAGCGCGTGCTGCGGCAGACCGTCATCGCCCTGCGCCTGGCCGACGCGGCAGGCGCCGACGACAGCGTGCGCGCGGCGGCTTACTACACGTCGCTGCTGACCTGGGTGGGTTGCGCCGCCGACACCAGCGAGCTGGCCGCGTTGTTCGGGGACGAGACCGAGCTGTACGCCGACAGTCACGACGGCGACCTCGCCGGTGTCGCGATGGCGATGTTCGTCCTGCGCCATCTCGGTCGCGGCGCTCCGCGACTCCGCCGTGCCGCGCTCGTCGGCCGGTTCCTCGCCACTGCGGGCCGGTCGGTGCAGCAGGTCATGCAGGCGCATTGCCAAAGCGCGAGCGAGCTGGCCGGACGGCTCGACCTCGGCGAGGACGTCTGCCGTCCGCTGCTGCAGTCCTTTGAACGCTGGGACGGCCGCGGCGTCCCCGGCGACGCCGGCGGTGCGGACCTCGACCCGGCGATCCGGCTGGTCCAGCTCGCCGACAACGTCGAGGCCTTCCACGACACCGCGGGCGTCGACGGCGCGGTCACCGTCGCCCGGGAACGCCGGGGCACGCAGTTCGACCCGGCCCTGGTCGACTGCTTCCTGAACCACCGCGGCGACATCTTGGCCGGGCTGGACCGGATCCAGGCGTGGGACGAGGTGATCGCCCTCGACCCACGGCTCGGCGTCCAGCTGTCCGACGACGAACTCGACCGTGCCCTGCAGGCGTTCGCCGACTTCGCCGACCTCAAATCCCCGCCGCGGCTAGGGCACTCTCGCGGAGTCGCCGCGCTCGCCGCCGACGGCGCGACCAAGCTCGGCCTCCCCGCGCCGGACGTCCGATTGGTCCGCCGAGCCGGCTGGGTGCACGACATCGGGATGATCGGCGTCCCGAGCGCGATCTGGAACGCGACCCGGCCGTGGTCGCTCGCGCAGGCCGAACGCGCCCGCACGCATCCGTACCTGACCGAACGGATGCTCGCCGGAATGCCCGGCCTCGCCGCGGTCGCCCGCTGCGCCGCGCAGCACCACGAACGACTCGACGGTTCCGGTTACCCGCACGGGCTTTCCGGCGACGCGCTGCCGATGACGTCGCGGATCCTCTCCGCAGCCGACGTCTACCACGCACTCGGCGAACCGCGCCCGCACCGCGCCCCGCTGGCTCCCGACGCGGCCGCGCGAACGCTCACCGCCGAAGCCCGCGCCGGACGCCTCGACCCCGACGCGGTGAGTGCGGTCCTGACCGCTGCGGGGCAACGGGTTCGCCGGACTCCGGACGGGTTGACCGCGCGGGAAACCGAGGTCCTGCTGCACCTGGCCCGGGGGCTGTCGAACCCGGAGATCGCCGCCGCGCTGACGGTGTCCCGCAAGACGGTCTCGACGCATCTGGAGCACATTTACGCGAAACTCGGCGTGACGACTCGGACGCAGGCCGCGCTGGTCGCGATGCGCCGTGGTTTGACGGGGTGAAAGATCGGGCAGTTACCCGATCCTCTGAGGTGCGTCGGGTCGTAAACCTGAGGCATGACAACACAACTCCAGGCCTCCCGCATCTCCAGAGCGGGCGCCTTCATCGAAGCATTGAGCAGACAGGACTTCGCGCGGATGTCGTCCGCAATGGACAGTGAGGTGCGGTTGACGGCCTTGCTGCCGCCGGGATTGCGCGAATTCCACGGTCCGGCCGAGATCACCGCCGCGTTCACCCACTGGTTCGGCGAGGTCTCCGATTTCGAACTCGCCGAGGGAGAGGTGGACCGGGTCGGCCCGCGGCTGCACCTGCGCTGGCGAGCGCGCGTGCGTGCGGAACGGCTGGGGGAGGGGTGGTTCGCGGTGGAACAGCAGGCGTACGTGGACGATGACGCGGACGGGCGGTTTTCGCGGATGGTGTTGCTGTGTTCGGGCTATTGCCCGGAGGACGGGGCACGCTGAGCGGGCCAGAGGTCCGTGAGGGGAACCCTGAGGGAATCAGAGTCCCTCAGGGTTCCCCTCACGGACGTCAGCACGCAGTCGTCAGCACACAGTCGCAGGGGCGCGAAGCGGGCATTTCGTCGCTGCTGACCGGCATAAGCGCTCACGAGGTCCGTCCGTCATCCGGCGAGAACCGAAGTCTCCCAAGCGAATCCGTCCGGATCCGTGATCCGCCCAGCGTTCCCGCCGATGGTCAGCAGATGCGAACCCGAACCCTCCTCCGGCACCCCGGCGTCCTTCGCCAACGCCTTCCGGCCGTAAAGGGCCAGCTTGATCGGGCTCGTCTCGAATTCCACATACTTGCGCCCGTAGCTCTTGCCCACCGCAAGCCCGTGCGAGACGTAAAACTGCTTGGTCGCCGCCACATCCGACGCGCCCAGCAGCAGCACCATCTGGTCGTATTCCCGAACCCCCGCGCTGGAATCCTTCTTCGTGGAAGTCGCGACCTTCCAGATCGCACCATCCGGTGCCTGCACAACCCCGCCGAAACCCCACAGCGACTTAGCGGCGGGCTTCAGCGAAGTGGCGCCTGCCGCAAGCGCGGCGTCCAGGTAAGCGACGGCGTTGGCGGGCTGGGAAACGGTGAGCGACAAGGTAAATCCGCGGAATCCGGTGCTCGGCGCGGCGGCCTGGCGGAAGCGGAGACGGTCGCCCAGATCGAACGCGGTGGTGTAGAAGCGCTCGGCGGCGGCGACATCGGGAACGTCCAGGGTGACAAAGTCGAATGAGGTCATGCCGTAAACGCTAAATCCGGCACCAGCCCCGACGCTTCTTGATTCCTGATCGCTTACCGAGCCGGACGCCCGGCCAGCCACGCTTCGCGCCGGCGCGGTGACGCTCGAGACAACCAAGCGTCCTCGACGACCTCGGTCAGCTCTTGCCGCGTCAGCGAGCCGAGGTGGGCGGCCCGGACTAGCACCGACAGATGGCCGTCGAAGTGCGGAGTGGTGAAAAACGGGCTGTCCGGGTCCTGGACCAGCGCCTGCTTGTCCGATTCGGACGGTACCCAGAACACGATCACGTCCGGATACCGCTGCCCGGTCTCCGGGTCGAAGGCGTCCGGCCGCGGCGTCCGGAAGAACACGAACGACTTGCCGCCGACCTGGTACACGGGGTTCTCCCGCGAGCCGCGCACCACCGTGACGTGGGGCATCCCCAGCGCCAGCTCGTGCACGTCCTCGACCCGCGCCCGCATGACCTGCACGATACGACTTCCAGCGCACCGCGTCAGGTATGAACAGGGCATGGTCACGCTGGATCGGCTCGTCAACGTCCTCGGTGGGTACGGCGCGCGGTTGTGCTGCTGTCCCGTCGCGCGCGAGGTCGCGTTGCGGGACGTGGTGATGGACGACCCCGCCGACCCGCGCGGGTTGCGCGGCGACGTTTACCTCGCGGTGGGCGTCGAATCGGTGCTCGAAGCCGTCGAACGGGCCGTTCAAGCGCGGGCGTCGGTCGTGTTGGTGCGCGGAGCGACGCCGCCGGGGCCGGACGAGGTCGCGAAAGCGGAGGACGGCCAGGTCGCGGTGCTGCTCGTGGACCCGGAGGTGTCGTGGGGACAGCTCGCGGGCGTCGTCTACGGCCTGGTGCTCGAAGGGCGCGAGACGGAATCCGGCCGCGGCCCGACCGACTTGTTCGCCCTGGCCGACAGCCTCGCCGACGCGCTCGGCAGCGCGGTCACCATCGAGGATCAGCTGTCGCGCGTGCTCGCGTACTCCAGCCGTCAGCAGGGCGCGGACCGCGTGCGGCTGGAGACGATCCTCGGGCGGCGAGTGCCGGACCAGGTGCGCGAGCTGTTCGAGCGCCGCGGCGTGTTCGCGCATCTCGCCCAGTCGGACGAGCCGTTGTTCGTCGAGGCTGATCCGGAGCACGGGCTGACCGGGCGCATGGTCGTCGCGGTCCGGGCCGGGCGCGAGACGCTCGGGTCGATCTGGGTGGAGTGCGAGGAGCCGCTGTCGGACGTCCGGCGCACTGTCCTCCACGACAGTTCCCGCACGGTCGGGCTGCATTTGCTGCGCTCGCGGGCGAGCGCCGACCTCGAACGGCAGGTCGAGTCGGACCTGGTGATCCGCCTGCTGGAAGGCACCCCGGACGCCCCGGCCGTGCTGAGCAGACTCGGTTTGCCGCCCGGCCGGTTCCGCGTGGTCGCGCTCCAGGCGCACATCGCCGACGAACGGCACGCCGCGCTGCTGCTCGCCTTCGAGCGCGCGACCACCGGATTCGGCTGGTCACGGCCGGGCCGGAGCACGCTGTTCAGCAACACCGTCTACACCGTTCTGCCCGGCGAAGACGTCGAGACCGCCCGCGCGTGGATCGACGGGATCCGCGACGCGTTGCCGACGCAGGTCACGGTCGCGGCGGGGATCGGCGCGCCCGCGTCCACCGCGGAGCTTCCGGCCAGCCGGCGGGAATCCGACGAATGCCTCGCACTGCACGACGTTCGCCCGGAACCCGGCGCGGCCGTCGCGTACGACGAGTCCTGGGACGACATCCTGGTCCTCCGCCTGCGCGCCGCCGCGGCAGCGGGACGGGCCCCGGCGCGCGGTCCGATCGCGGATCTGGCCAGGCACGACGCGGCCAACTCGACCAGTTATGTCGCGACCCTGCGCGCGTGGCTCGAGACCCAAGGCGACCTCACCGAAGCCGCCGAACGGCTCGGCGTGCACCCCAACACCATCCGCTACCGGCTGCGGAAGATGGCCGACGTGACGCCGCTGCGGCTCGACCTGCCCGCGAAACGGCTGGCGATGATCATCGAGCTCGCCGTCGCCGATCCGCAGGATTGACCGATCCGGACAATCGGTCTTGCTCCGTTTGGCCGAACTCGACAAAGACCGCCCGCCGGATCCGGGTCATCCTGGCCGCACCAGCACAACCAGCGGCACGGCGTGGCGGAGGAAGACATGGGCGATCTCGACCGGAGGGACGGCGGACCGCGTTCGGCGATCGTGGTCGGCGCGGGCATCGTCGGGCTGTCGACCGCCTGGTTCCTGCAGGAACGCGGCGTGCGGGTGACCGTCGTCGACCGCGAGGGCATCGCGGCGGGCTCGTCGTGGGGCAACGCGGGCTGGCTCTCGCCGGGGTTGTCGATCCCGCTCAACGAACCCGCCGTCCTCCGCTACGGCCTGCGCACCCTGCTCGACCGGCAGGCGCCGCTGCACGTCCCGGCCACTCCGGACCCGCGGCTGTGGCAGTTCCTCGCCCGCTTCGCGGCGAACTGCACCCACCGTTCCTGGAACCGGGCAGTGCGCGCGAACCTGCCGTTCAACGAGGAATGCCTTGAAGCGTTTGACATCCTGACCGCCAGCGGCGTGGACGCGCCGACCATCGACGCGCCGATCACTGCCCTGTTCGAGACCTCGGCGAAGGCCCAAACGCTGGTCAAGGAGCTGGACCGGCTCGGCGATGCCGGGCAGAAGGTGTCCTGGACCCAGCTCGCCGGGCCGGAACTGCGCGAGCACTTCCCGCAGGTCACCGACCGGATCGGGGCCGGCATCCGGATCGACGGCCAGCGGTATGTCGACCCCGGCCGGTTCGTCGAATCGCTCGCCCGGGCGGTGGTGAGCCGCGGCGGCACGATCCGGCACCGGTTCGAGGTCGCCGCGATCCGCAGGCACGAGTACGCCTACACCGTGCTGTCGGCGAACGGCCAGACGGTCAACGCCAACGCCGTCGTGCTCGCCACCGGCGCGTGGCTGGGCGAACTCGCGCACAAATGGGGCGTGCGCGTCCCGGTGCGCGCCGGGCGCGGGTACTCCTTCACCGTGCCGACCGACGATCCGGTGCCGAGCCCGATGTACCTGCCGGACATCCGGGTCGCGTGCACTCCGTACCAGGGCGGGCTGCGGGTGGCCGGGACGATGGAGTTCCGCAAGCCGGACGACCCGCTGTACCCGGCGCGCGTCGACGCGATCATCGCCTCGGCCCGGCCGCTGCTCAAGGGCCTGCGGTGGGACCAGCGCACCGACGTCTGGGTCGGCTCGCGCCCGGTCAGCGCCGACGGGCGGCCGGTGATCGGCCAGACCGGCGCGCCGGGGATGTACGTCGCGGGCGGGCACGGCATGTGGGGCCTCTCGCACGGCGCGGTCACCGGGAAGCTGCTCGCCGAGCAGATCGCCACCGGCAGGTGCCCGGAAGCGCTGCGGCCGTTCGACCCGCTGCGGTGACCTGGGCATGTCCGCCGAACCCGCCGGTCCGCCGCTGACCGGCGACGAGCACGCCGAGCTGATGTTCCTGCGCGCGGAGAACGCCTTGCTGCGCACCGAAAGAGACATCCTGGTGAAAGCCGCAGGCTGGTTCGCCGCCGACGCCGGCGTGCTCGACCGCCGCACCGAGCCCGAGCCCCGCTGACCGCCGCGGGACTCCTCGAAAGTCCGTGGGGGCTGGACGCCTCCTGCTAGCCCGGCCCCCACGGACGACATCCGAAAGGCACCTCTCATGTCGACGACCTCTTCGCGTCCCTGGCTGACCGCCGACGCGCACGCCCGCCTCGTCGCGGAACTCGCTGACCTGCAACGAGAACCCGAACTCGGCGAGGGCGCGGGCGAGCACGACCGGCTCGACCGCAGGCAGCACCGGCAAGCGCGGATCCGGCAGCTCCAGGACCTGCTGCAGAACGCCGTCGTAGGCGAAGACCCGCCGGACGACGGAATCGCCGAGCCCGGCATGGTCCTGACCGTCCGCTACGACGACGGCGGGGTCGAGACTTTCCTGCTCGCCGCCCGCGACGAGGGCGGCACCGACCTCGAGGTCTACTCGCCGGACTCGCCGCTCGGGCGCGCGCTGGACGGCGCCAAGCCGGGGGAGCAGCGGGAGTACGAGGTGCCGAGCGGCGCGGTCGTGCGGGTCACCCTGGTCGAGGCTTATCCCTACGGGCGCTATCAGAGCCATGGCTGAAGCCCGTTTCGTGGCTACCCTGAAAGAGTGACCGACGAAGAGCTCATCATCGAGTTCGCCCTCGCCCGGCTCGACAACCCGAGCCTCGACCTCGAGGAGGTCGCCGCGCTCCTCGTCCGCCGGGTCGGACCGGACCGGATGCTCGACCTCGCCGCGCGCAACCTCGAGACGCGCGGCGAACTGCGCGGCGCGATGTTCGAGTCGGCCGTCGAACACGTCTTACGCGTGGTCCTGACACTGCGCGGCCCGGCTGACTGAGCCGTGGACAATTCGCTGACCTGCGTGGACAACACCCCGCTTTGACCGTGGACAGCCAGCGGTTGAGGACAAAACGGGCGGCGCGCTGGGATGAGTGCACCGGGATTTCCCGGCTGTAACTCCATTCCGTTTCGTCCGAGGGGACACCCATGAAGATCGGCAAGACGCTGATGGCCGCCTCCGCGCTGGGGATCGCATTCGCCGGGATCGCCGCGCCCGCCGCGTCGGCGGACACCGCGGCTCCGGTGAGCGCGCAGAGCAAGCACACCGCGAGCATCAAGTGCACGAAGCCGTCCGGGAAGAAGGCCAACTACTCGTGGGGCGACGGCGCCACGAATGTCACCGTGTACTTCAACAACCACTGTTCGCACAAGGTGTCCGCGGGCATCGTGCTGAAGGACACGAACGGCGCGATGAGCGTCCAGTGCATGACCACCAACGGCGGCACCAAGGGCAAGAAGAAGTTCCACATCGGCCTTGACCACTCGGTCGTGCGCATCCAGAAGGGCTGCAAGCTCTGAGCCCGGTTCGCTGATCAGCCGGGCAGGCCCGGGGCTGCGCCGCCCCGGGCCTCCTGGCAACCTCCAAGGGTCGATGTCGATCATTGGAGGTGGCATGAGCGAGCCCGCGGCCGGGCAGCCCCAGGCCCGCCGAGGTCGCAAGCACCTCGTGCCCGACGCGGGCGCGGGTCCGGTCTCTCGGTTCGCCTGCGCGCTGCTGGACTTGAAGCGCGAAGCGGGCGACCCGTCCTACGACCGGATGCGCACGGAACTCGGCGCTGCGGCGTCGAAATCGGCGCTGTCGGCCGCCACGCGCGGACGCAGCGCGCCGTCCTGGCCGACGACCTGGGAGTTCGTCCGCAGCCTCGCGGTGACCGGCCTCGGCCGCGACGAGGAGACGGTGCGGCGCGAGTGGCTGGCGCGCTGGGAAGAGGCGGTCGAGGGGCAATCGGACCCGGCTTGGGCTGCTTCGGAGAGTCCGGCTGGGTCTGCGGGCGGTGCCGATTCCCGAGAGCTGGCAGCCGATGACCCTTCTCTCGTTGAGAGTCACCCTGTCGCTCCGGCCGCGGAACCGGCCAAGACCCGCCGCTGGGGTTCGATCGTCGTCGCGGCAACCGTTCTGGTCGTCCTCGGACTCGTCGCCGCGGTCGTAGTCCTGGCCACCCCGTCGTCCCGCGACAAGGAAGCCGCCGCCCCGCATTACCCGCTGCCCGGCGACTCGTCCGGCTTCGGTGGCGACGGCCTATCCGGCGACGTCACCTTCCCCGACGGCGCGAAAACCCGCTACGGCCAGACATTCACGAAAATCTGGCGGCTGAAGAACACTGGCTCAGTACCGTGGCGCAGCCGCTATCTGCAGGTCGCGGGCGGCACCACGGTGCTGTGCCCGTCCCCGCCGCGCGTGCCGGTCCCGGACGCCGAACCGGGGCAGCTGGTCGAAGTGAGCGTCCCGGTGACGCCGACCGGCACCGGCGTCTGCCACGTCTTGTGGAAGATGGTCGACGAACGGGGCGCGCTGGTGTTTCCGGACCGGACCGGGATTTTCTACCAGGTCACCGTCACTGTGGAGTAACCGGAGAACGCGCCGATAGTCCTTTTCGGACTGTCCACAATCGCGCATTGCCGCTGGTCACCGCCCTGGGCAAGAAAATCGTACCTTTTTCCCCGTTCGCTCGTTCCGGTCCCGCAGATTCCATTGTGGACATTTTCCGCCGATGCCCGCCGTGGTCGCGGGACGAATTGGCGAACCAGGAATGGCCGCCGGGAAGCGGTAGCGGTCACATGACAATGAGTATCCGAAGCGAACCCTTCGCAGGATCACCCCTCCGGGTGGGGCGAGGGGCAATCCGCCATCGGAGCCTCGGCTCCGGTAGCTCAGCGTGAGAAAAGCCCTTCGGCGAGGCCGCGTTACATCACTCTTTAGTGGTGAAATTGCGATAATTGTGGTCACTGGAACCGCCGGGCGGGCGCGCTGCGCGACGGATCTTGCTTTGCGTTTCCAGGGCGTCTTGATAATGTCGCGCTCTGCCAGCGACCGACAGTTGTGCTCGGTCACGCGTGGATTCGGGGATCCGTGCGGCGGCTCCATTCTTGATGTTCGGAAGGACAATTCATGCGTTCTGCCCTGCTGCGCGGACGGACCGTCGCGGTCGCTGTTCCCGCGCTGGCTTTGCTCGCCGCCGCCGTCGCCCCGCCGGCGCTCGCCGCCGGGTCGCCCGCCGGCTCGGCTTACGGCGCGTCCGCTTCGGTCTCGCTGCTGCCCGGCGTGCTCGGCGACAAGGGGATCACGGTCGACACCGGCAAGATCGCCCCGTCCTCGACGGAGGGCCCGGAGTCCGCGCAGGTGGTGAACGTGCCGCTGAAGGGCCTGGTCACGGCGAAGGTCATCAGCAGCTCCGCGAAGCAGGACGGCAGCAGCGGCCCGGTCGACTCGAAGGCCTCGATCGTCGACGCCGCGCTCCCGGTGCTCGCCCCGCTCGCCGGCTCCACCCCGACCGCCCGCGTGATCAGCTCCGAGTGCAAGTCCACTCCGGACGGCATCACCGCCTCGTCCGAGCTGGCCGGCCTCGACCTCGGCAAGATCGGCAAGCTCCCGGTGTCGACCAAGCCGAACCAGAAGCTCGGCATCGACGGCGTGCTGCAGGTGATCGTCAACGAGCAGATCAAGCACTCCGACGGCAGCCTCACCGTCAACGCGCTGCACATCAAGCTGCTCGGCGGCGACGTCACCGGCGCGCTCGGCAAGGGCGACATCGTCCTCGCCTCGGCCACCTGCGCCAAGGTCGCGGGCAACCCGACCACCCCGCCGTCGTCCACCCAGCCCTCCGAGCCGGGCAAGCCGGGCACCCCGCCCGCCGAAGGCCCCGGCCAGGTGACCGTCGTGCCGGTCGGCGCGCCGGAGACCGGCGACGGCACCCTGGCTTCGGTGACCGCCCGGTGACGCGTTCCCGGTTCGGGCTTTTCGCGCTCCTGCTGGCTTTCGTCGCGAACTTCGCCCTGCTGGGCTGCGGTTCGGCGGAGACCCCGCCTGCCGCGGCCCCGGCGAGTTCCGCGGCGGCCGCGCAGCAGGTCGCGGACCCGGTCTCGCTCGACGTTCCCAGCATCGACGCGCATTCGTCGCTGGTGCCGCTCGGCCTCAACGACGACAAGACCGTCCAGGTGCCGCCGGTCGACCAGCCGCTGCAGGCAGGCTGGTACCACTTCGGCCCCAAGCCGGGCCAGGTCGGACCGGCGGTCGTCCTCGGCCACATCGACGGCAACCACCAGAAGGGCATTTTCTGGCGGCTGCACGAGATGAAGCAGGGCGACAAGGTCGTGATCGGGCGCAAGGACGGGTCGAAGGCCTCGTTCACGGTGACCAAGGTGGACCAGATCGCGAAGAAGACGTTCCCCACCGAAGCCGTGTACGGCAACACCACCGACTCGCAGATCCGGCTGATCACCTGCGGCGGCGCGTTCGACCCCGAGAAGAAGAGCTATCTCGACAACATCATCGTGTACGGCACGCTCGACAGCTGAGCGACTGATACCGGGGCCTCGTCGTTTCGCGCTCGGGCGAAGCGGCGGGGCCCTTTGTCATTCCCCTGCTGTCATTCCCCGGCGAGCTCGTCGGTCGCGGCCCGGCCCGCTTCGGCGGTGCGGCGCAGGAATCCGGCGATCAGCATGAGCTCGTCTTCGGTGTAGCCGGCGCACAGGTCGTCCATCGCTGAGTTCATCCCGCCGTACACCCGAAACAGCTCCTGCGTGCGTCCCGGAACCGCCCGCACGGTGACCGCGCGCCGGTCGGCCGCGTCCGGATCCCGTTCGCGCACGATCCATCCGCCGCGCTGCAACCGGTCGAGGATGCCGGTCACGGTCGCCGGATGCAGGCCAGCGCGGCGGGCGAGCGCGCTCGGGCTCAGCGGTCCGGCGAACGAGATCAGCTCCAGGCAGTCGAGGTCGACGTCCTTGAGCTTCAGCTGTCCGCCGACCTGGTGGTTCAGCAGCGACAGCTGATTGCGCAGTTCCCGCAGCGACTCCTTGAGGGCCACCGTGGTGCGCCGCCTGCGCCGCGCCGTGTCCGTTCCGGATGCTCCGGAAGCCATCTGCTCCGCCTTCCCCTTTTCCCGCTGGTCAGCGTAGCCGGGTCAGGCGGCGGCGAGCAGCGCTTCCCCGGCCGGGGTCAGCACGGCGGGCACCGGCTGCCCGAGCCGCCCCGGTTCGCTCGCGCGCAGCAGACCGGCGTGCGCCAGCGCGTGCGCGGTGAACTGGTCGCTGCACGGCAGGCCGTCCACGAACAGATCCGGTTCGCAGCTGCAGGTCAGCCGTCCGCGCCCGGCGGCGACGGCACGCAGCATCGAGATCCCGCGGCGGGTGACGGTGGTGGTCATGGCTGCCTCCTCGAAGCGCTCTCACCGATACGTCGAACGGGCAGCCCGGATTTCGACCTAACCTGACGAGGGAAAGCCGACCGGAAGAACGCGGGAGCCCCCATGCTGATCGACGACCTGCACACCGTCCTGCCGGACGACCGGATCGTGCGGGACCCCGACGTGCTGCGCAGCTTCGCGCACGACGAGGCGGAGTGGGCTCCGTACGGCGAACCGGCGGTCCTGGTCCGTCCGCGCACCGCGGACGAGGTGCAGGCGACGGTGCGGCAATGCATCAAGCACGGCACGCCGGTGGTGCCGCGCGGCGCGGGAACCGGGCTGTCCGGCGGGGCGAACGCGCTGGCCGGATGCGTCGTCCTGGCGACCGACCGGATGACTGCGATCAAGGAGATCGACCCGGTGGAACGGCTCGCCGTGGTCGAACCCGGCGTGGTCAACGACGATCTCCGCGCGGCCTGTGCCGAACACGGGCTTTGGTATCCGCCGGACCCGGCCAGCTCGCCGTGGTCGACCATCGGCGGCAACGTCGCGACCAACGCGGGCGGCGTGTGCTGCGTGAAGTACGGCGTGACGCGCGATTACGTGCTCGGGCTGCAGGTCGTCACCGGCACCGGCGAACTCGTCCGGCTGGGCCGCCGCACCGCGAAGGGCGTGGCCGGGTACGACCTCGCCGGGCTGATGGTCGGGTCGGAGGGGACGCTCGGCGTCATCACCGAAATCACCGTGCGGCTGCGGGCGAAACGCGCGCCGGAGGCGACCGTCGCCGGGTACTTCGACTCGACCGTCGCGGCGGGGGAGGCGGCAGCGGCGATCCGCGCTGCCGGGATCGTGCCCTCGGCGCTGGAGCTGGTGGACCGGCATTGCCTGGCCGCGGTGGACGCCTGGAAGAACATGGGCCTGTCCGCGGACGCGAACGTGGTGCTGCTCGGTCGCAGCGACGTGCCGGGCGGGCACGAGGCCGCGGTGATGGTGGAGTGCTTCGAAAAGGCCGGGGCGACCTGGGCCGCGCAGTCGACCGACGAGGCCGAGGCGGACGCGCTGTTCGCCGCCCGGCGGCTGGCGTACCCGGCGCTCGAGCGGCTTGGCCCGGTGCTCACCGAGGACGTCTGCGTGCCGACGCATTTGGTGCCGGAAATGCTCGCCCGGATCGATTTGGCCGCACAACGGCATGACACGCAAATCGCTAATATTGCGCATATCGGCGACGGGAATCTGCATCCGCTGCTGATCACGCCAACCGGCGACGACGACGCGCAGCGCCGCGCACAAGGCGCGTTCGACGACATCGTCGCCGACGCGCTGGAACTCGGCGGGACGGTGACCGGCGAGCACGGCGTCGGCCTGCTGAAGCGTCCCGGGCTGGCGAAAGAGCTGGGACCAGCGGTTCTCGACCTGCACCACGCGGTCAAGAAGGCCCTCGACCCGCACGGGATCCTCAACCCCGGGAAGGTCGTCGGAGGTCCCGCACAGCGGTAACTCGACCGAGTGAAAGTAAACAGTCCACAAAGGATAGTCATCCGTTTGTGACCCTTGTCTCCCGGTCGTTTTCTTTTGTTGGTTGCCTACCGCAAGCAACTTGCTTAGCCTAGCTAAGGGAACGGCTGGGAGAGGGGTTTTCGACGGTGGCGGAGCGCAGGACGTATTCGATCGCGGAACTCGGTCCGCGGTACAAGTGGATCGCGCTGTCCAACACGACGCTCGGGATGCTGATCGCGACGATCAACTCGTCGATCGTGCTGATCGCGCTGCCCGACATCTTCAAGGGCATCGGCATCAACCCGCTGGAGCCGTCGAACACGAGCTACCTGCTGTGGATGATCATGGGATTCCTCGTGGTCACCGCGGTGCTGGTGGTGGCGTTCGGCAGGCTCGGCGACATGTACGGCCGGGCGAGGATGTACAACCTCGGCTTCGCGGTGTTCACCGTTTCCTCGATCATGCTGGCGATCACCTGGTTCGGCGGCGACGCGGCCGCGCTGTGGCTGATCGGCTGGCGGATCGTGCAGGGCGTCGGCGGCGCGTTCCTGATGGCGAACTCGTCGGCCATCCTCACCGACGCCTTCCCGGCCAACCAGCGCGGGCTCGCGCTCGGCATGAACGGCGTCGCGGCCATCGCGGGCTCGTTCCTCGGCCTCGTGGTCGGCGGCGTGCTCGCGCCGGTGAACTGGAACCTGATCTTCCTGGTGTCGGTGCCGTTCGGCGTCATCGGCACGGTGTGGGCGTACCTCAAACTGCACGACACCGGCGTTCGCCAGCACGCGAAAATGGACTGGTGGGGCAACATCACCTTCGCCGTCGGCCTGATCGCGGTGCTGGTGGGCATCACCTACGGAATCCAGCCGTACGGCACTTCGCAGACCGGCTGGGGCAGCCCGATGGTGCTGTCGTGCCTGATCGGCGGCGTCGCGGTGCTGATCGCCTTCATGGTGATCGAGACGAAGGTGCCCAACCCGCTGTTCCGGCTGTCGCTGTTCCGGATCCGCTCGTTCAGCTGGGGCAACCTGGCGAACCTGACGGCGTCGCTCGGCCGCGGCGGGCTGCAGTTCGTGCTGATCATCTGGCTGCAGGGAATCTGGTTGCCGCAGCACGGTTTCACCTTCGAGCAGACGCCGCTGTGGGCCGGGATCTACATGCTCCCGCTGACCATCGGCTTCCTGGTGGCCGCGCCGACGTCCGGCATCCTGTCCGACCGGATCGGCAGCCGCGCGCTCGCCTCCGGCGGCCTGGTCATCACCGCGGCGACTTTCTTGTTGCTGACGCTGCTGCCGGTGAACTTCGACTACTGGGCGTTCGCCGGGATCCTGCTGCTCAACGGCATCGGCATGGGCATGTTCTCCTCGCCCAACCGCGCCGAGGTGATGAACAGCCTTCCCGCCGACGCGCGAGGTTCCGGCGCGGGCATGATGACGACCTTCCAGAACGCGGCGATGGTGCTGTCGATCGGCTTCTTCTTCAGCCTGATCATCGCCGGCCTGTCGGACCACCTGCCGATCGCGATGTCGCAGGGCCTGACCCAGCACGGTGTTCCGGAAGCGGCCGCACAACAGGTCGCCCACCTGCCGGCGGTCGCGGTGCTGTTCGCGGCTTTCCTCGGCTACAACCCGATCCAGCAGCTGCTGGGCGGCCAATTGGGCAGTCTGCCCGCGGACCAGGCGAACTTCCTGACCGGACGCAGCTTCTTCCCGAACCTGATCTCGGGCCCGTTCCAGGACGGCCTCGCGGTGGCGTTCGGCTTCGCGATCGTGGTGTGCCTGATCGGTGCGGTGGCGTCGCTGCTGACGAAGGACACGAAGAAGTCGTCGGAGTCGGTGGGGGAGGAACTGGCCGCGGTGGCTGGGGAATCCGGTGGCGGGCCTAGCGAGCTGGTGTCTCCTCGGAGCGACCGCTAGCGGCTTCCGTCTTCCGGCCAGAGCACGGCTTGGGCGACGATCACGTTTTCGCCGTTGAAGGTCAGCGCTGGGCCCTCGTGCAGGCGGTAGCCGAGCGCGAGGGCTTCGCTGACCCGGCGGCAAAAGGCAGCGTCGTCGGGACCGGTGAGGACTCGGTAGGCGGGAAGACCGTCGGGGGGTTGGCTCATGGGGTCATGATTCCAGGTTGACCGCTGTGGCGGCTACGAAGATCGCGACGGACTTTCGTTGCTCCGGCGAGTTGTCTGTGGAATCGTTGCTGCCAGGCCAGGCTGAAAGCAGGTTGGTGCCTCGGGAAGACAGCGCGAGCGCTCTAACGCAGTCCGCGAGAGCCTTCCACTTGAGAGACTTCTCCTTGCTTCGCTTTGCCGGTCGGTCCGGCGAAGATCGAGTTCGCCGAAGGTTCAAGCCCCCGCTTGATCTCGTCCATAGTCGCGTCAGCGTAGCGGCTTCGCGCGGGAAGCACGGGCCACCAGCAACGCCGTCCCCAGCGCACCCACCGCACCCACGCTGATCGCCCCGAAACCCAGGCGGAACGCGGCATCAGCATCCGGCAACCGTCCGGCGATCAGCACCGCGAACACCGCGCCGCCGAGCGATCCGCCGACTCGCAGCAGGATCGTCACCTGCGCAGCCGCATCCGGAAGTCGTGACGGTTCGACAGTCTTGTACGCCGCGATCCCCATCGGCATGCTCACCAACGCCACCGAAGCCCCGTACCCGGCAAGCAAAACCTGCACCACCACACTAGGCGCATCCACCGACAGGAACGCGAACGGCACCGTGCTCACCACCGCCAGCGCCGCACCCACCAGTGCGACCGGCGCGGCACCATACCGATCCACCGCCCGCCCCGTCACTGGCGCGATCGCCGCAGTGGCACCGGCGAAGCCGAGCAAACTCAGGCCGGTGCCGACGAAATCCAAGTGCCGACCCAGCTGGAAATACAGCGTGACCACGATTCCGCTGCCGAAGATCAACGCCCCGTTGAAAGCAGCGGCCAGACTCGCCGCCCGGTAAAGCCGGTTGCGGTACAAGGAAAAGTCCAGCAGTGGATGCGGATGCCGACGACACCGCGCCACGAACCACGCCAGCAAGACGAGACCAGGCAACAGAATCGGCAACTCAAGCCGTCCGGTGTCTCCCCACGTGGTGATGGTGTAGAGGACCAGAGGCAGCCCAGCCGCGATCAGGGCCAGGCCGACGACATCGATCCCGCCTGTGGTCTCCCGAGAGCCGCGCGGCACATACCGGAGTCCGAGAACCAGGCCGACCGCCCCGATCGGCAGATTGATCAGGAACAGCCACGGCCACGAAAGTCCGTGCAGGATCAGCCCTCCGGCAAGCGGTCCGAGCGCGGGCGCGACGCTCACCGCGATCCCGAGCGTCGCCATGACCCGGCCTAGCCGAGCGGCGCCGACCTGTTGTCCCAGAACGGTTTGCCCGGCCGGGATCAGAACGCCCCCGGCCAACCCTTGCAGGAACCGGAAAGCGATGAGCGCCACGACATCCGGGGCGGCCGCGCACAAGCCGGACGCCACGGTGAACGCGGCGAGGGCGACAAGCCACACCCGGCCCGCGCCGAAGCGTCGCGCCAGCCAGCCGGTCAAGGGAAGCGACAGGGCGAGCGCGAGCAGGTAGCCGCTCGCAACCCATTGCGTCACCGAGAGATCCGCGCCCAGATCGCTGCTGATCGAGTCGAGGCCGATCGTCACTACAGAAGCGTCGAGACCGCTGGCGAACGCGCCGAACACGATGATCCAGCAGATCCGCCACGTCTCGCGGTCGATGGGGGCGGCGACGGTGGTCACGGCGAGACTCGCAAGGTGCGCAGCGCGGTCGACCAGTCGACAAGTTCCCCCAGCATCCGCGTCAGGATGCCTTCGTGGTGGTCCGCGGGCGCGAAGGTGCCAGGCTCGGCCAGGTCCGGGATGACGAAGTCGGTGAACAAACCCAGCGCGACCTGCGAACGCACGCAGGCGACCTTGACCTCGGCGAGCGTGAGCCGCAGGTGCTCCACCGCGCGCGTGCCGCCGTTGGTTCCGTAGCTGACGAAACCGGCGGCTTTGTCAGCCCACTCGGAAAACAGGAAGTCGATGGCGTTCTTGAGCGCCGCGGGCATGGAGTGGTTGTACTCGGGGGTCACGAAAACGAAGCCGTCGAAGCCGTCGATCAACTCGGCCCAGCGCTGGGTGTGATCGTTGCGGTAACCGCCGATCGCGGCGGGCAGCGGTTCGTCCAAGAACGGCAGGTCGATGTCGGCGAGGTCGAGCACCCGCACCTCGGCCCGGTCACCGAGAAAGGCGGCGGCGCGGTCGCGGGTCCATTCAGCGACCTGCGTAGCGCGACGGCCGGGTCGGGTGCTTCCGGAGATGACGGCGATGCGAAGCGGAGAAGTCATGCCCCGAAGGTACAACGATCGTTGTAGTTTTTGCAACGATCGTTGTACTTCGGCATACTGAGCCGGTGCGGACGGACAAACAACGTGCTCTGCTCGACGGCGCCCTGCGAGTTTTCGCCAGGGACGGCTACTCGCGCGCCAGCATCGACGTGCTCGCGGCGGAAGCCGGCGTCTCGTCACGGACGATCTACAACCACTACGGCGACAAGGCCGGACTCTTCCGCGCGGTGATCCTGGACAGCTCGGACCGCGTCGCCGAACGCCAGATCGCGGTCGCCGACAAACTGCTGGGCCGGATCGCGAACCTGGAGGCCGACCTCGTCGAATTCGGCCTCCAGTGGGCGAAACGCGACCCGGAAACCGAACCGCACTGGGCGCTGGTGCGGCAGATCCAAGCGGACTTCGACCACATCGCCCCGGAGACAGTCGCAGCCTGGAAGGAACGCGGCCCGACCCGCGTAAGGCAGGCATTGGCCGGACACCTGCGCAGGCTCGCCGCGGAAGGCCACTTCGAACTGGAAGACCCGTCGCTGGCCGCGGTACACCTCGTGCAACTCACCGCGGGCAGCGCCGCCGCGGCCGAACCGGGGGAAGACTGGGAAACGGTGATCCGGTCGGGGGTCGGGGTTTTCTTGCGCGCTTACGCGCCGGGGGCTACCAGCCGAAGCTGATGGGGACGTGCTGCCATGAACCAGGATTTCAGGAAGTTCGACGAATTCGTGCACGCGACCAAACCCGGAGGCCGGAGCGACCTCAGTTTCCTGGCGGAAACTCCCCGCGTCGAAGAGTTGATCGCTCGTGGGCTGCGGGAAAATCTGACCCGCTCCGACTGGCGGTGGTTCCAGACCTACCTTTCTCTGGCCGGGAAACGCCCCTCGGCCCAGTATGTGCCGGTGTTCGCCGAGGCGTTGGATCTGCGTGACGGGGGTGTCAATCCGGGGGACGTGCTCGCCTACCTGCTTGACATCAAGGATCCTTCGTCAGTGCCCGCGGTCGAACGCGCGTTGCACTGGCGGCCGGACTGGGACGAGTTTCACGACCTGGCGTTCAAGGCACTCGACGTGCTGCTGGCGGTCGATGACGATGCGGCGTGGCGGGTGATCGAGTCGGTGCGGGACGACGACCGGGAGCGCGTCCGCGAGATCGCGAGGAGGGTCCTGGCGAGACGCGCGAACGGCTGACCGGCGTCGAACCGCGTGAGGAGCCGGATCTCAGAAGCCGAAGCTGACTCGTTCGATCTTCACCGGCTTGGCGGGAAGACCGTCGAGCGGCCCGCGTTCGCTCGGGATGATCCCAGCCGCCACGATCCGGTCCAGCACGTCCATCCCGCGCACCACACGACCCAGCACCGAGTAATTCGCCGGAATGTGCGCGAACGAATGCACGATGAAAAACTCCGACCCGTTGGTCCCCGGCCCCTGGTTCCCCATCGCCACAGTGCCGCGCTCGTAAGTCTCCGCCCCGGTGACCTCATCCGGGAACTTGTACCCGGGCCCGCCCTTTTCGACCTCGTAAATATCGCCGCACTGCAGAACCCCGAGGCGCGCGGAGTTCGTCAGCCGCCAGCATTGCGAGCGGTCGTAGAAGTGCTGCAGCGCCAGGCTCGCCATGTTCGCGACGGCGCACGGGGCCGCTCCGCCGCTGTTGAGGCGGACGGTGACCGGGCCGTAGTTGTAGTGGAAGGTGACGTAGATCGTCCCGCGGGTGAGCGCGAACGGCAGCGGGCGCAGCACGGGACGCGCCGCCGGGTTCTCCGGCGTCGGCATGAAGGTGCATTTCACTACCGGCGGCTTCGCCGAGGGAGCAGCGCTGGCCGGGGCCGCGGTGCACAGGGAAAGACCGGCGATGACGGCGGCCGCGAGCGCGGCCCAGCGTGGCTTCATGGGCCCGGAAACTAGCGAATCAGGGGCCGCCCGCGCCAGGGCTTACTTGCGCCAGGCGGTGCGGCTCTTGCGCAGGTCGAGCAGCAGGAGCAGGACGATGAACGCGGCGAGCCCGACGAGCCACACGTTCTCGGTGTTGTTCTCGTGGTTGCCCTTGATCATCAGCAGCAGGATGACCGCGGACAGCCAGCCCGCGATGCGGGTGGCCTTCGGGAACGAGCCGTGCCAGCCCCACTCCGCCGACGGCTCGTCGCGCGGGTCGACCTCGGGGCGCTTCTCGACCGCCTTGCCTGCCACGACCACTCCTTCAAACCGCCAGACGTTGTGCCTCCGCATGATCCCACACCGCTGGCCGCCGCGCGGACACGACCCGGGCCATAATGCTTGCTGATGACTACTTCGCGAAGCGTCCTCGTGCTGGGCTCCACCGGGTCTGTCGGGACCCAGGCGCTCGACGTCGCCGCACGTAATCCGCATTTGTTCACGATCGCCGGCCTCGCCGCCGGCGGTTCCGACCCGGCGGCGCTCGCCGAGCAAGCGATCGCGCACGAAGTAGCGGCCATCGCCGTGACGAAGCCCACGGCGGTCGAGGACGTGCAGCTCGCGCTGTACGCCGAGGCGCAGCGCAGGGGGTACTCGAAGGGCGAGTTCCGTCTTCCGCGCATTCTCGCGGGCGCTGACGCGGTCGGCGAACTGATCGATTCGGTGCCGGTCGACGTCGTGCTCAACGCGGTGCCCGGCTCGCAGGGCCTCGACCCGACGCTGCGCGCGCTGGCCACCGGCGCGACGCTCGCGCTGGCCAACAAGGAATCCCTCATCGCCGGCGGTCCGCTGGTCCTCGCCGCGGCGAAGCCGGGACAGCTGGTGCCGGTCGACTCCGAGCATTCGGCGATGGCGCAGGCGCTGCGGTCCGGCGAGGACAACGAGGTCGCGCGGCTCGTGCTCACCGCGTCCGGCGGCCCGTTCCGCGGGAAGAAGCGCGCGGACCTCGGCGAAGTCACCGTCGAGCAGGCGATGGCGCATCCGACCTGGTCGATGGGCAGGCTGATCACCATCAACTCGGCGACGCTCGTCAACAAGGGCCTGGAGCTGATCGAGGCGTCGCTGCTGTTCGGCATCGAACCGGCGCGGATCGACGTGACGGTGCATCCGCAGTCGATCGTGCACTCGATGGTCACCTTCGCCGACGGCTCCACCATCGCCCAGGCGAGCCCGCCGGACATGCGGCTGCCGATCGCGCTGGCGCTGAACTGGCCGCACCGGGTGCCCGGCGCGGCCGCCGCGTGCTCCTGGGACACCGCGGCGAGCTGGACGTTCGAGCCGGTCGACAACGAGGCGTTCCCGGCCGTCGAGCTGGCTCGCGAAGCCGGTGCCGCGGGCGGCTGCCTGCCCGCGGTTTTCAACGCGGCGAACGAGGAATCGGTGGCCGCGTTCCTGGCGGGCAAGGCCGCGTTCCTGTCGATTGTGGACACCGTGTCGCGGGTGGTGTCCGACGCGGGCGAATGGCGGCGCGAACCCCGCGACGTCGCGGACGTGCTCGCCGCCGAGCAGTGGGCCCGCGCCCGGGCCGCCGAGCTGCTGGGATGAGCGCGACCGGTGCGCGAAGGCGGGCCGGTTGATGCAACACTGGTTTCACGCTGGCGGCGGATACTTGAACCCGTGACTTTCTCGGGTGGTCTCACCGCCTGAAGCCGTGGAAGAAGACGAAACCTGCCGCCACCGCATCGCGGGCCGCGGCTGAGGGGTGAGGTGCAGGGCCCGTGCTTGCCTATGTGATCGGCGTGGTGCTCTTCGCGCTCGCGATCTGTGTTTCGGTCGCGTTGCACGAAGCGGGCCACATGGTCACCGCCCGGATGTTCGGGATGCGGGTCCGCCGCTACTTCGTCGGCTTCGGGCCGACGGTGTTCTCGTTCCGGCGCGGCGAGACCGAATACGGCCTCAAGGCGATCCCGCTCGGCGGCTTCTGCGACATCGCGGGCATGACCGCGCTCGACGAGGTCACCGCGGAAGAAGCTCCGCGCGCGATGTGGCGGTTCAAGGCCTGGAAGCGGACCGTCGTGATGTCGGCCGGTTCCATCACGCACTTCCTGCTCGGCTTCATCGTGCTGTTCATCATGGCCGCGACCATGGGCCTGCCGAACGTGGACCAGAAGCCGATCGTCTCGACCATCTCCGACTGCGTGCGCGGCGGCACCACGGTCGACCAGGTCAACAACCCGGTCTGCCAGCCCGGCGACCCGGCCCCGGCGAAGAAGGCGGGCCTGCTGCCCGGCGACGTCGTGGTCTCGGTGGCGGGCAAGCCGACGCCGACCTGGGACGTGATGGTGACCCAGGTCAAGGCGGTCTCCGGGCCGGTCCCGGTGGTCGTCGAGCGCGGCGGGAAGCAGGAGACGTTCGTCGTGGACGTGCCGAAGGTGACCCGCCCGGCCGCGAACGGCGGCACCGAATCGGTGGGCGCGGTCGGCGTCGGCGTCGCGCGGAGCATCCAGTACGGCGTTGGCGGCGCGTTCGGCGGCGCGGCGTCGTTCACCGGCGACATGTTCGCCCGCACGTGGGACGGGCTGATGGCCTTCCCGAAGCGCATCCCGGCCGTCTTCAACTCGATCTTCGGCGGCGAGCGCGACCCGGACACCCCGGTCAGCGTCGTCGGCGCGAGCAGGCTCGGCGGCGAGGCGGTCGAGGCCGGGCTGTGGCAGGTCTTCCTGCTGCTGCTGGCCAGCCTGAACTTCTTCATCGGCGTGTTCAACCTGCTGCCGCTGCTGCCGATGGACGGCGGGCACATCGCGATCGTCTGGTACGAACGCGTCCGCGACTGGCTGCGCGGACTGCGCGGCAAACCCGCGGGCGGCCCGGTCGACTACACGAAGCTGTCCGCGATCACGATGGTCTTGGTGGTGATCGGCGGCGGCGTCACGCTGCTCACGGTGACCGCCGACATCGTCAATCCGATCCGCCTGCAGTAACCGCGCGCACCGGCCGGGTCACGCGTGCGTGCCCGGCCGCCCGAGAAGGGGTAACGCTGCTCACCGCGTCGGCTGACTTCGTTGAAACGCGCCCGGGTGGGGTGGGTACGCTGGAAGCGTGACCGTCGCGTTAGGTATGCCCGCTCTGCCCCCGCCCGTCCTCGCCGAGCGTCGCAAGACCCGCCAGCTGATGGTGGGGTCGGTGGGCGTCGGCAGCGACCACCCGATCTCGGTGCAGTCGATGACCACGACGCTGACCTCCGACGTCAACGCCACCCTGCAGCAGATCGCCGAGCTGACCGCGGCGGGCTGCGACATCGTGCGCGTGGCGTGCCCGTCGGCCGACGACGCCGAGGCGCTGCCCGCGATCGCGAAGAAATCGCAGATCCCGGTGATCGCCGACATCCACTTCCAGCCCAAGTACGTGTTCGCCGCGATCGAGGCCGGGTGTGCCGCGGTGCGGGTGAACCCGGGCAACATCCGCAAGTTCGACGACCAGGTCAAGGAAATCGCGCAGGCCGCGAAGGACCACGGCACGCCGATCCGGATCGGCGTCAACGCCGGGTCGCTCGACAAGCGGCTGCTCGAGAAGCACGGCAAGGCCACCCCGGAGGCGCTCGCCGAATCGGCGATGTGGGAGGCGTCGCTGTTCGCCGAGCACGATTTCCACGACATCAAGATCTCGGTCAAGCACAACGACCCGGTCGTGATGGTGCGCGCCTACGAGATCCTCGCCGAGCAGTGCGACTACCCGCTGCACCTCGGCGTCACCGAGGCCGGGCCGGCGTTCCAGGGCACGATCAAGTCCGCCGTCGCGTTCGGCGCGCTGCTGCGCCAGGGCATCGGCGACACCATCCGGGTGTCGCTGTCCGCGCCGCCGGTCGAAGAGGTCAAGGTCGGCGCGCAGATCCTGCAGTCGCTGAACCTGCGGCCGCGGAAGCTGGAGATCGTGTCGTGCCCGTCGTGCGGGCGCGCGCAGGTGGACGTGTACACGCTCGCCGACCAGGTCACCGCCGGGCTGGAGGGGATGGAGATCCCGCTGCGCGTCGCGGTGATGGGCTGTGTCGTGAACGGCCCCGGCGAGGCGCGCGAGGCCGACCTCGGCGTCGCGTCCGGCAACGGCAAGGGCCAGATCTTCGTGAAGGGCGAGGTCATCAAGACCGTGCCGGAGCACGCGATCGTGGAGACCCTGATCGAAGAGGCCATGCGGATCGCCGAGGAATCCGGCGAGAGCATCGGCGAGGGCGCGCCGAGCGTCACCGTCGGCTGAGTTTTCCGTCTGTGAAGGGCTCCTTGAGGGAATCTGATTCCCTCAAGGAGCCCTTCACGGCTTTTCGGGGTCAGACGCGCTCGAGAAGGACGACCGGGACCTGTCTCCCGGAAGCGGCCTCGAACTCGGCGAATTTCGGGACCAGCGCGATCTGCTGCGCCCAGATCCTGGCGCGTTCTTCCCCAGCGGTGAGCCGTGCCTCAACCGGGATTTCTCCCGCGCCAGCCTCGATGACAGTCCGCGGATTCGCCATGAGATTGCGGTACCACGCCGGGTCGTGCGGACTGCCGCCGTGCGTCCCGAAAACGGCCCAGTCGTCCCCGACCGGCTGGTAGAACAGCGGGCTGATCCGCGCTTTCCCGGTTTTCGCGCCGACGTGGTGCACGAGAATCAGCGGCATTCCCTTTTCCGGAAAACCCGGCATATGCGGCGGTATCGGGCGGCCCGCGGCGGATTCCTCCGGACTGCTCCACGCGACATATCCGGCGTTCTCCCGGAATTCGGCGCGGATCCGGACATTCCAGTCTTCGAGGGTGGGCACGGCATCTCCTTCACTAGGCGGAGCACTTGCTCCGCAAACTAGCACACTAGGAGGAGCGCATGCTCCGGGTAAGCGAGTATGCTCGTCGCATGGCCGTGGCTGAACCGCACACTCCTGCCCGCCGTCGCGCCCTGCGCGCGGACGCGATCCGCAACCGGGAGGCGATCGTCGAGGCCGCCGCCGAGGTCATGGCGGAGCAGGGAGCCGCGGTCGACGTCCGCGAGATCGCGCGGCGCAGCGGGGTCGGCATGGGCACGCTGTACCGGCACTTCCCGAAGAAGGAAGACCTGGTCCGGACGGTTTTGGACCAGGACTTCTCCCGATGGGCCGAGGCCGCGCGCCAGGCGGCGATCGAGGCGGAGGACCCGTGGGCGGCGCTCACTGACTTCTACCGGCAGGCGTTGTCCGGCTGCGCCCGGCACCGCGCGATCATGGAAAGCTTCGCGCTGACGGGGACTGATCCCGATCCGACGGGGATTCCGCAGCTGCGCGCGGTGCTGGAGGAGCTGCGGGCGCGGGCGGCGGAGTTGCTGCGTCCCGGGGTCACTACGGAAGATTTGGTGCTGTTGCTGATTTCTCTGGGGTATGCGGCGCAGTTCACGGATGAGTGCCGGCCGCACATGTGGAACCGGTTGCTGCTGATTTCGCTGGACGGGCTGCGGGCTGAGCACCGCGAGCCGTTGCCGGAAAGCTAATCGCCTCCGCCGGGGGCGACGGTGAGCCCGTGGCGCGGATCCGGCACGGCTTCGAGCGCCGCCTTCACCGCGGGCTGGTCGCAGAATTCGTCGCGGATGGTCTCGGTCCTGAAGGCGATCTCGAAGACGACGCCGCGTTCGTGCGTCCGCCACGACCATCGCACGGCGCGGTCGATGATCGCGGCTTTGAGGAGCGCGTCGAAGTAGGTGCGGCGCCAGGCGCTCGCCGGGGCTTCTCCGTCGAGCACTTCGATGAGCAGCCAGGGGTCTGACATTATTCGGCGTCGCTCAGGAGGAGAAGCGCGTAGTAGGCCAAGAAATGCTGCACCGCATACGGTCCCTCGGTCACCTGCGATAAGGAGGCCTCCGCATGCTCCCGCGAAGCCGCCTCGATCGCCGCAATCCGGATGTCCCCACTCGGCAACGCCGCCGCGATCCGCCGCCAGCACCAGGCGCGATGCAGATTGAGCCCGTGGAGATGGGCGATCAACCCGTCGGAAGCATCGGTCACTACAGCCGGGGTGAACAACGCTGCCGGGTTTCGGTCGGCGATTCCGGGCAGGAAACCTTCCAGCCAGACCCCGAAATCGGCGGCCGGCATCAGGCGGCTCATCAGCTCAGCCTCGGCCAGCGCCGGGGTGAGGAAGTCGGCTCCGGACGGCTCCCAGGCGCCGGGGTAGTCGCGGTCCGAGCCGAACCAACGCCAGGCCGTCTTGGTGATCACCTCTCGCAGTCGCGGTTCGCCTCGGGATGCCAGGTAGTCGGCGTACGGCAGCGCGCGCGAGAGTCCGAAAGCGCCGTTCTCGTGCAGGCCGTAACGGATCGGATAGGTGACCTTCGGCAGCCAGTCGAGAAAGCGGGAGACGAAAAGCCTGCTCAACGGCTGGAGGGCAGCGGACCAGCGCGCGGCGTCAGGGTCGTCCCAAGTGGCGGTTTCCCTGGTCAGAGCCAGCAGGATCGACCAGCCGTACGGGCGCTGGGTCGTGCGATGGTGCTCCGGCGCGAAGCAGGCGGCTTCGGCGGCCAACGCGGGCTCGGTCAGGTGCGCATTCAATACGTCTCGGATCTCGTCGGCCGGGACGAGGGCAGGGTAGCGGCGCAGCAGATGTGCCAGCACCCAAAACATTTCGACGCACGAATGCCAGTCGAAGCTGCCGTAGAAGCACGGGTGCAGCTCGCGGACCGGCGGAACGGGAGCGTCGTCGATGCGCCAGTGGCTCTCGTAGTGCGGATACTCGCGCACGACGTTGGTCAGCGCGATTTTCGCGAACTCACCGGCGTGCGCGCCGGATAGCCCGGCCATGTCAGCCGCGCAGGTGATGTTGGGCGGCTTCGCGGATCTGCAGCCGCACGTTCTCCAGCGAGGCCGCGACCTCGTCGATCTGCCGGATCGCGATCTGCACCGACCCCTGGATCGCCGTCGCGGAGCCGGTTTCGCCGAGCAGGCCGAGCACCTGGGCCTGCAGGGCTTCCAGTTCTTCTTTGGTGGCGAGGGCGATTCCGGTCGGCACTTGGTCGGCCAGCAGTTCGAGCTGCTGCGCCTGTTCCTGGATCGTCATCGGGCTTCTCCTCATCGTGGGGACCGCTCTCCCGTGGTAGCAGAATTCGCCCGCGTCCGGGGCTAGCCTGGTCGCGTGAGTCACAGCTGGGCCGCCCGTCCGCCGCATCCGGTGCTGCGGGGCCTGGTCACGCGCTACGTCGGTTACGCCCAGGAGAACGGCACCCTCGGGGTGCACCGCGGGCTGCCCTCGCGGCACCTCACGCTGGTGATCAGCCTCGAAGAGCCGATCCGATACGCCGGGCTCGCCGGAGCCGGAGCGCTGCAGAGCGTCGTCGGCGGCCTGCACACCGAGCCCGCGCTGATCACGCAGGGCCGGGTGCAGCGCGGCGTGCAGCTGGAGCTGGACCCACTGGGAGCGCGGACTCTGCTGGGCGTCCCGGCCGCGGAATTGACCGGCCGGGTCACCGACCTGACCGACTTCGGCGGCGACCTGGCCCGCCTGCCGGACCGGCTGGCCTCGGCCGAGGATTGGCGTGCCCGATTCGCGATTCTCGACGAGGTGCTGGCCGCTCGGGCGGTCGAGCGCGCCGATCCGCCGCCGGAGCTGAACCGCGCGTGGCACGAATTGCGCCGCAGCGGCGGGTTGCTGCGGGTCGGCGATCTGGCGGACGAGGTCGGCTGGAGCCGCCGGCATCTGGGAGAGCGGTTCCGCGCGGAGCTGGGGCTGGCCCCTAAGCAGGCGGCGCGCGTGCTGCGTTTCGAGCGGGCGGTGGGGTTGTTGCGTAGCGGGCGTCGTGATCTGGCCGGGATTGCTTATGCGGCTGGGTATTACGACCAGGCGCACTTCACGAACGAGTGGCGCTCGCTGGCGGGGTGCTCGCCGCGGACGTGGATGGCGGAGGAGCTCCCGGCGCTGAGCTATCAGACCGACGTCGACGATCCCGTTTGAGCGCGGTCCATTCCTGCTAACGCGGAATCAAGCCAGGGTGTCCTTTCGGAATGGTCAAATGGCGCGATCGCCGGTAGTTCACGTCGCAGAACGGGCACTGAGTCAGCGGTCCGGACTCGCGGCGCTTGCTCAACGGCTCGAACGCCACTGTCGCGGTTTCGCCGCACAAAACGCTGGCATCCGCGCACCTTTCCCACCGGATTTGCAGCCGACAGTTACCACCGTGAGGCTAAGAGCGATTGCTACGCTGGAGGGGCACCAAAGGGACACCGCAGGCTCACGGCAGGAGTGCCTCGCATGGACGGCCCAGAGCAGCCCGGAGACAGCGTTGCCGAGCGGCTCAAGCGTGCCCGCAAGCTCAAGGGACTCGACCAGCGTCAGCTCGCGCAGCGCATGAGCTTCTCGCACTCGCTGGTCAAGAAGGTGGAACAGGGCGTCAAACCGCCTAGTGCCGCTTTCGTCGCAGGTGCGGCCCGCGCGCTCGGCATCAAGGTGTCCACGCTCTATGGAACCAGCGAGAACGAGGTTCTGGACGAGCCGAGCCAACAATCCTCGGGCATTGCCGACCTGCGCAGCGCACTAGACGCATATGACGAGCCCCGCCCTGAAGGCGACGCGCTCACTCTCGACGACGTCACGGCTCGGCTCGTCGCGGCTTCGGACAAGGTGGCGGCGCTCCAGCACGCCGACGTGTTGTCGGAGCTGCCGAACCTCCTGCATCATCTGTACGTCCTCGCCGGCGAACCCGGTCGCGCCGGAGAGCTGGGCCGGGCCGCTCTGCACGACGCCTACCGGATGTCGGCGACTGTCGCCGGACGCTTCCGGCAAGCCGACCTCGCCGCGATCGCCTCCGAACGGCACGTTCAGCTCGCCCCGCGTACCGGAGACCCGCTGCGGATCGCCATCAGCGCGTACCACCGCAGCACGCGTTATCTGCAGCATGGCGACTACCGCAACGGTCTTCGCCTGCTCGACCGCGCTCGGGAACACGTCGGCACCAGCACGGCCGGTCGCGCCGTGGCGATCCAGTTGGACCTTCGCTCGGCGATCATCGCTGCCCGTGCCGGAGACACCGCCGAGGCGGACGACTACGTCGGCGAGGCGCGCTCTTATGCCAGGGAGTTTCGCCCACCGTCCGCTCCTTACTACGGAGTGGATGCGAGTGCGACGAACATCGTCGTCCATTGGTGCGCGACACCGGTCGAGAACTACAACGGCACCGAAGCAGTCCGACGCGCTTCTGCTGTCGCGGTTGTCGATCCGCGTCGGCCGGAGCGGGTCGGGCACCACCACATCGACATGGCCCGCGCGTGGATGCTCCACGGCGACCGCGAGCGGACGCTCGCCGAATTGAACGCGGCCAAGGAGGTGGCGCCGAACGCGACCCGGCACCATCCTTCAGTGGTGGAGACCGTGCGGATCCTCGCCGCGTCCGAGCGCCGCACCACCGAATCGCTTGCCGGGTTCGCCCGCTGGGCAGGCATCCGCATCTGAACGAATCCGTACCGCTGCGGCGTCGCGTCCTCAACGGAGGAGCTCCCGTTTCTCCAAGACGAGACAAAGCCCGCCGCCGCAGAATTGTTGGCATGACACCACAACCGACAGTCTGGCCAGCTTTCCGTTACAACGACGCCAGCGGCGCGATCCGTTTCCTCGCCGACGTCCTGGGCTTCGAAGAAACCCTCGTGGTCCCCGGCGAGAATGGCGTCGCGCATGCCGAACTCCGTTGGCCCGAGGGCGGTGCCGTGATGCTGGGCAGTTGCGGCGGGCCTGCCGACGGAGTGCACGACGAGATGAAACCTGGCACCAGCGCGGTGTACGTGGTCTCGGATCGAGTGGACGAAATCTACGCCCGCGTGCGCGAAGCCGGTGCCGAAATCAGCCTGGAGCTGCACGACACCGACTACGGCTCGCATACGTTCACCGTCCGCGATCCTGAGGGGAATGCTTGGACGGTCGGGAGTTACCGGGGCGCTTAGCCCTCGGGGTAGAAGACGAACAGCGTGCAGCCGGTCGCCGTCGCGGGGACGTGCCACGAGCCAGCGGGGGCGTGGATGAACGTGCCGGCCGGGTAGTCGCGGGCGCCGTCGTTGAAGACGCCGGAGACGACGAAGACTTCTTCGGAACCGGGTTCGTGCACGTCACGTTCGGGCCATGTGCTGCCGGGGTCGAATTCAACAACGTTGGCGTGCGCGCCGTTTTCGCCGGTCCACAGCGGACGGAGGCGGATGCCGGGGAACAGCTCCTTCACCGGGGCATCGTCGACCGCGACCGAGGTGTAGCCCGGCTGGGCAAGGATTTCGGGGTGCATGAGACCCAGCTTGGCTTTCCCGGCGCACGCGGGACAGTGTCAGGAAAGACGTCATAGGGTACTTTCTTGCCATGCATCGCGTGGTGGCTCTCGTCCAGCCGGTGCAGTCGACGTTCGAACTCGGCTGCGGCGTCGAAGTGTTCGGCACGACCCGGGGCGGGGTGCCGCAGCACTACGAATTCGAGGTGTGCACGGAGAATCCCGGGCCGGTGCCGACCACGGCCGGCTACGAAATACACGTGTCCAGCGGGCTTTCGGCGCTTTCCAAGGCCGACACGGTGCTGATCCCGGGCTGGACGCCCGTCGAGACGCCGCTCTCGCCGAAGGTGCGCCGGGCGTTGCTGCGCGCGCACGAACGCGGCGCGCGGCTGGTCACGATCTGCTCGGGTTCTTTCGCGCTGGCCCAGACCGGCCTGCTGGACGGAAGAACGGCGACGACGCACTGGGCGCGGCTCGACCAGCTGCAGCGGGATTTCCCGAAACTGCGGGTGGAACCGGACGTGCTTTACGTCGACCACGGCGATGTCGCCACGAGCGCGGGCGCGGGAGCGGGCATCGACCTGTGCCTGCACCTCGTCCGGCGCGATCACGGGGCGGCGCACGCGGCGCTCATTTCGCGGCACATGGTGATGCCGACGCATCGCGAGGGCGGGCAGGTGCAGTACGTGCCGCGGCAGGTGTCGGCGGACGCGTCGTTGGACGGGCTGCTCGACTGGGCGGGAGAACGCTTGGGTACGCCGTTGTCGGTGGAGGATTTGGCTGCCCGCTTGACGATCTCCCCGCGGACGCTGGCCCGCCGGTTCGCGGATCAGCTCGGCACAAGCCCGGGTGCGTGGCTGCTTTCGCGGCGGGTGGCGGAGGCGCGGCGGTTGCTGGAGGAGACGGATCTGCCGGTGGACGCGATCGCGGCGCGGGTCGGCCTGGTGTCGGCGGTGAACCTCAGGCGTCGGTTCCGGGCGCAGGTGGGGACGACGCCGGGGGCGTATCGAAGAGCCTTCCGAATAGGGTGATCGGCGCGTACCGGCAGGGAGGTCCAGTACGCGCCGATCACCGGGGTTACGCGGTGGTGGTTTGCACCGTCACCGCGGGGCCGACGCCGGTTCCGGTGACGGCCGCGATCGTGAAGGTGTAGGCAGTCCCGGACTTCAGCCCGTCCACGACGCGGGTCAGGCCCTTCTGCGTGGGCTGGCTGACGATCGCGTCGCGTCCGGTGACCTCGATGGTGCGGCCGTCGGACACGGTGATCCGGTAGCCGATCACCGGGGTCGACCCGGTTTCCTTCGGCGGCGTCCAGTGGATGCTCGCCGCGTCGGCGCTCGGCAGCGCCTTCGCCCCGGTCGGAACAGCCGCGAGCTGGGTGCCCGGCTGCCCGACAGTGACCGGTGCCGACGGCAGCGACGGCAAGCCGACCCCGAACCGGTTTTGCGCGGCGACCGTGACCGTGTACGTCTGGCCATCCGTCAGCTTCGGGATCACCGTGTACCCGGTGCGCGCGAAGTCCTTGGCAGACACCGAAGCCGTGACACTGCGCTTGCCGTCGGAAGCGGTGAGCAGGTAGTCCTGCACCGGCGCACCGTTCTCCGCGACCGTCGGGTTCCAGGTCGCGTACAGCTGGCCGGACACCGAGAACGTGCCGATCCGCGTCGGAGCCTGCGGAGCGGACGCGCCGTCGATCCGGCGGTTCAGCACCGAGCGGTGGCCCGGTTCGATCCCCGCGTTGTCCACAATGGACTTGGGCGCGGCGGCGGGGTTGTTCAGCAGGTGGTTGCCCGACGTGATGACGCCCTTCTTGTCGCCGTCCGGATCGCCCTGCTCCCAGTAGTTTCCGGAGATGACGGTCGGGTCGTTGTTGCCGAGCGAGTCGCGGTAGTCCACGTGCGTGGAGGCGACGTTGGCGTACGCCGCGTGGTAAAGCACGTTGCCGGAAACGGTTTCGTAGGTGCAGCCGTTGTCGGTGTAGACAGACTTGCCGAGACCCCACTGGTCGTAGATGACGTTCCCGGTCACCTTCTCGCCCTCGGCCTGCGACGGCCCGGTGATGCCCTGGGTGTAAATGCCGCCGCCGTCGTCCAGCGAAAGCATGTAGTCGTGGATCAGGTTGTTGGACACCACGTTGTTGCGCGAGACATTCGGCGTCGCGGCCTGCTTGATCTTGTCCGGCCAGCCGCCCCAGCCCATCGAGATGCCGGAGTACGCGACGTGGTCGATCTGGTTGTGCGAAACGACATTGTCCTGCGAGTACCCGTTGACGATCGGCACTCCGCCGGTGAACTCGCGCGGCATTCCGTACAGGTGGTTGTTGGTCACCTTGACCCGCGCGGTCAGGTCCGCACCAGCGGCGGTGGGCTTGCTGACGCCGCCGATTTCGACGCCGTTGCCGGAGATGTCGGTGAACACGCTGTCGGACACGCTGCTGTCCTGCGCACCCTCGCCGAGGTCGAGCCCGGCCGCGCCGAGGTGCGCGAACACGGTGTCCTGGAACTCGATCCGCTGCCCGTGCGACATCGAGACGTTGCCGGGTTCCTTCGTCCAGTCCGCGTACGGGCAGGAACCGCCGGGCGTGAACTGGCACAGGCCCTGCGTGGCCCAGCCGCGTTCGCCGGTGATCCGGTAGCCGGCCTGGATTTCGGAGAAGCCTTCCGGCGACGACGGTTCGAGCCAGGTCGCGTAGGAGAACTGGATGCCGCGGAAAGAGATGTCGTGGATCGGCGCTTCAGCGGTGCCACGGCCGTCCACGAGCTTCTCCAGCGCGGGCATCTCGACGTCGGCCCAGTGCAGGTTTTCGCCCTTGCGCGGCAGGTAGTACACGGTGTGCGCGGCGCGGTCGAGGTACCACTCGCCAGGAGTGTCCAGCAGCTCGAACGCATTCTCCACATAGGACGGTTGGCGTCCGTTGGTGAGATCGCCCGGGCCGACCATGTTGACCGAACGGCCGGGGATGTCGGCGAACATCACGCGCCGGGTCGAGTTGTCCCAGCACGGCTGGGCCATGGTGATCGTCGTGCCCTGCGCCGAGGCGACCGGGCAGCGCGGCTCGGTCCACTGGCCGAGGCCGTTGCGCTCGACGTTCCACAGCTCCTCGCCGCTGGTATAGACCAGTTCGAGGTCGCTCGGGTTTCGCCAGTGCGCCATCGTGTCCGCGGACGCGGCGTACCCGGTGTCGGTCGCCTTCACGGTCACCGGAAGCCGCCCGGACGCCCGCTGCGCGCGAACGCCGTCGACGTACAGCTGGCGGGTGTTGTCCAGCCCGGCTGGCGCGGGCGCGGAGTAGAGCCCCGGTCGTCCGGCGACCGGACGCCAGCCGCTGACCTGCTTGCCGCCGCTGACCACGGTGCCCGGCGAACCCTGCCAGACGATCCGGTGGCCGTTCGAGCCGGAATCGGCCGCGTCGAGTTCGAGCGGCTTGTCGAGCCGGTAGGTGCCGGAGGAGACGTGCACGGTCAGGTCGGAGTTCAGGTGCGCGGCGCGTTGCCGGACCAGCTGCTGGGCGCGGGGGAGCGTGCGCACCGGCGACCAGACGGCGCCGGACCCGGAATCGTTGCCCCACGGCGAGACGTACACGTCCTGGCTGCCCGGCCACGCGGCCGCCGCACCCGCGGGCAGCAGCGCGGTCGCGGTCAGCACCGCGGCGGCGAGCCCGAGGGCGCGCCTCCCGCTGGCGCGCGCTGGTCTGAGCTTCATCCGGGACCTCCGTGTTCGCCAGTGAACGACGCGAGTCAGCGCCGCAAGAAAGATAGGATCTATTCGCGATCGTGTCGAGAGGATTCGGGTGGATATTCCGAGCATTCACGGTGGTGAACGGGGTTGATCCGGTCGGCGGGTTCCGTCCCGGCTAGCGGTCAGTGATCCGATGAATCATTGCTGACCCCGGTTCGGCGCGCGTACAACGAAGCGATCCCCGGGAGAGGTGGTCGCGATGAAGCGAAGGATCGGTGTGCTGGCCGCAGCGGTGGCGGTGCTGGCCGGTGCGCTGGCGGGAACAGCGGCGGCGGACAGTCAGTCGATCGAATCCTGGACGCCGGTGGCGAGAACGCCGCCGATGGGCTGGAGCAGTTGGAGCGCGCTGCGCCGGAAGTTCACCGAGGAGACGATCAAGGCGCAAGCCGACGTCATGCACGATCGGCTCGCCGCTTACGGCTACCGGTACATCAACATCGACGCGGGCTGGAACGACCACGTCGACGAATTCGGCCGCGTCGCGCCGGACCCGAAGAAGTTCCCGAACGGCATCGCCTCGCTGGCCCGGTACCTGCACCAGCGCGGCCTGAAATTCGGCATCTACCTGGTGCCCGGAGTCCCCGCGCAAGCGGTTGCGGCCGATTCGCCGATCGAGGGCACGCCGTACCGGGTGCACGACATCGTCACGGCAGGCGCGGGCAACACCGCGGACGACAAATCCGCGAAACTCGACTTCAGCAAGCCCGGCGCGGCCGCGTACGTCCGCTCCCAGGCGCGGCAGCTGGCGTCGTGGGGCGTCGACTACATCAAAATGGACTTCGTCGGGCCCGGCGGCGGGAAGATCCCCGCGGACAACCGCGAGGACATCCGGCAGTGGCACGCGGCGATCCAGGCCAGCGGCCGTCCGATCCACTTGGAACTGTCCAATTCGCTCAGCATCGCCGAGGCCGCGACCTGGCAGCGCTACAGCAACGGCTGGCGGATCGAAGGCGACATCGAGTGCTACTCGCATTGCGTCGGCCTCACGAACTGGGACGTGCGCGTCAAGCTGCGTTTCGCCGACGCTCCCAAGTGGACTGGCTTCGCGGGCCCCGGCCATTGGAACGACCTGGACTCCATCGAGATCGGCAACGGCGAAGCGAACGGCATCACCCCGGACGAGCGGCAAAGCGTAATGACGCTGTGGGCGATCGAATCCTCGCCGCTGCTGCTCGGCACCGACCTGACCAAACTCGACCCGGACGACCTGAAGCTGCTCACTAACCGCGAAGTGCTGGCCGTCGACCAGGCAGGCCGACCGGCGCGTCCGGTTTCGCAGGCAACGCAGCAGCAGGTGTGGTTCAGCCCCGACGGCCACGGCGGAGTGACGGTCGCGCTGTTCAACCTGGGCTCGACGGAGGCCCCGGTGACCGCGTCCTGGCCGGATCTGGGACTGCGCGGCCCGGCCGCGGTGCGGGATCTGTGGACGCATCGGAACCTGGGGGTGAGCCGGGACAGTTTCACCGCGACACTCGCGCCGCACGCTTCGCGGCTGCTGCACCTGGTTCCGCGGCCTCGCTGAGCCGTCCGTGAAGGGCTCCTTGAGGGAATCAGATTCCCTCAAGGAGCCCTTCACGGACAACAACCTCGCTCTGGTGCGGGGCTGGCTCGGCGGGCTATTGCGAGTGAGCCGTCCGTGAGGGCCACCTTCACGGACTCTGATTCCCCCAGGGTTCCCCTCACGGACTCCAGGGGGACAGCTCCGGAGGCGCCCGGGCGGGGTGCCTCCGGAGCGCTGTGCGGCGGGTTCGAGCACCGTCGGTGGCGGAGCCCGCCGGGGCGCCGCCGTTCGGGTGCGAGGTTCATTCATCTCAGCGTGTCGCCTGGCTCGCGTTCCGTTCACCCGGTTCATCTGGCACTCTGGACCCCGTGTTGCGGCTTGCAGGTGCACGGCTGCTCGATGATCGGGACTATCCGGCGGTGCGCGCTGCACTCGCCGCCGACCCGGTGGGCAGCTGCATGGTCAGCGCCCGGGTCGAGGCGGCCGGTCTCGACCCGTGGCGTCTTGGTGGCGAGCTGTGGGCGGCCGACGCCCGTCCGGTGCGCGCCGGGCGGCTCACCGGTTTGTGCTTCGCCGGACCGAACCTGATCCCGTTGCGCGGCAACGCTTCGGCGCTGCGTTCGTTCGCCGACCGGGCGCTGCGCCGCCAGCGCACCTGCTCTTCGCTCGTCGGGCCCGCGCCGCAGGTGCTCGGGCTCTGGGACGAGCTGTCGTCGGAATGGGGGCCGGCCCGCGAGGTGCGCGGCGACCAGCCGCTGATGGCGCTCGAAGGCGATCCGCTGGTGCCCGCCGATCCGCAGGTCCGCACCGTCCGCCCGCACGAACTGGACCGCTACTTGCCCGCGGCGGTGGCGATGTTCATCGAGGAGGTCGGCGTCGACCCGCGCGCCGGCGACGGCGGGGCCAGCTACCGCGCCCGGGTGAGCGAGCTGATCTCCACCGGCCGCGCGTTCGCCCGGTTCGAGGACGGCGAGGTCGTGTTCAAGGCCGAGATCGGCGCGATGTCCGCGCGGGTCGGCCAGATCCAGGGCGTCTGGGTGCATCCGGACCGCCGCGGCGGCGGCTTGGGCACGGCGGGCACCGCGGCGGTGGTGAACCGCCTGGTCCACGGCCTCGGCCGGACGGCGAGCCTGTACGTGAACGGATTCAACGCGCCCGCGCTGGCGGCGTACCGGCGGATCGGGTTCCAGCAGGTCGGGCAGTACGCGACCGTGCTGTTCTGAGCTGGCTGCGCCGCGATCGGGTGACGTCGTAGTCTGGGGTCATGTCCGTTCGCGCCCCGTTGAAGCCCGGCGTCCAGACGCCGCGCCGTGCCGTCCCCGCCGACATCGCCCGCCCCGAGTACGTGGACCGGCCGGCGCCGAAACGGGACACCGGCAACGGAGTGCGCACGCCCGAGGTCATCGAGGCGATGCGGGTCGCGTCGAAGATCGCCGCGCAGGCGCTCGAGGAGGGCGGCAAGGCGGTCAAGCCGGGCGCGACCACCGACGACGTCGACAAGGTCGTGCACGAATTCCTGCTCGACCACCGCGCGTACCCGTCGACGCTCGGCTACCGCGGCTTCCCGAAGTCGTGCTGCACCTCGCTGAACGAGGTGATCTGCCACGGCATCCCGGACTCGACCGTGATCGAGGACGGCGACATCTGCAACATCGACGTGACGGCGTTCATCGGCGGCGTGCACGGCGACACCAACGCGACGTTCCTCGCCGGCGACGTCTCCGAGGAGGTGCGGCTCCTGGTCGAGCGCACCCGCGAGGCGACCGCGCGCGCGATCAAGGCAGTCCGCCCCGGCCGGCAGTTGAACGTGATCGGCCGCGTGATCGAGGCGTACGCGAAGCGCTTCGGCTACGGCGTGGTCCGCGACTTCACCGGCCACGGCGTCGGCCCGGCGTTCCACACCGCGCCGACGGTGCTGCACTACGAGGAGCCCTCGGTGCAGACGCTGATCGAAGAGGGCATGACCTTCACGATCGAGCCGATGATCACGCTCGGCACCATCGACTACGACGTGTGGAGCGACGACTGGACGGTCACCACGAAGGACAAGAAGTGGACCGCCCAGTTCGAGCACACCCTGGTCGTGACCGCTAACGGCGCGGAGATCCTGACGCTCCCGTAATACGAGCTGTCCGTGAAGGGCTCCTTGAGGGAATCTGATTCCCTCAAGGAGCCCTTCACGGACGTTCACGGGCCCGATGCGAACAGAGCGCGTTTTCCTGAGTACAGAACGCTTACTTCGCCTGCCAAACCGGCGCGCGCTTCTCCACGAACGCCAGCGTTCCCTCGCGGACGTCCTCGCTCGTCATGACCCCGACGGCGTTCTCGCGGGTGTTGTCCCACGCGCTGTCCTCGGCCGAGATCGCACCGTCCACAATGCCCAGTGCGACGCGTTTGCTGGCCTGCACCGCCAACGGCGCGTTCGCGGCGATCTTCTCCGCCAGCGCCAGCGCTTCGGCCAGCACGTCGGCGTCCGGGACCACGTGGTTCACCAGCCCCAGCGTCGCCGCGCGGGCGGCGTCCAGCGGTTCGCCGGTGAACATCATCTCCATCGCGATCTTCTGCGGGATTTGCCTCGGCAGCCGGAACACGCCGCCGGCTGCGGCGAAGAGGCCGCGTTTCACCTCGGGCAGTCCGAATTTCGCCGATTCGGCCGCTACCACCAGGTCGCTGGCCAGCGCGAGTTCGGTGCCGCCGCCGAGGGCGAAGCCGTTCACCGCGGCGATCGTCGGCTTCGAGATCGGGTGCCGCGCGTAGCCGGCGAAACCCCATTGCTCGTTGCCCGGCGCGGCGAGCGATTCCCCGCGCGACACGGCTTTCAGGTCGGCTCCGGCGCAGAACGCCCGCTCCCCCGCGCCGGTCAGCACGACGACGCGCGTTTCCGGATCCTGCTCGGCCCGTTCCAGCGCGGTGCCGACGAGTTCGCTCAGCTCGGCGTTGACCGCGTTCATCGCGTGCGGCCGGTTGAGCGTGATCACCAGGACGTGTCCGCGCTGGTCGACGAGCGCGGCCGGGGCGTCATCGGGCATGGTCTGCCTCCTCCGCCGGCGCGAAGACCGGCACCTTCTCGTGGTCAGGGTCGGGACCGGAGGGCACGAAGACTGCCCGCACCGGCAGCTGCCAGAGGTCCGCGTCCGGGTCGGCGTCGAGCCGGCACCACCACCACGGTCCCTCGGCCAGCTCCACGATGCCGACGACCACGCGCTCCGGCTCGCCGCCGTCGCGCGCCCGCTTGTGCACCACCGACCACGACACCACCGTGCCGGTTCCCGCCGCGGCCGTCCACTCCAGATCCTCGTCGGGGTCCGGGACCGTGCGCGGGTCGAGGTACTCGCCGGTGCTGCGCCGCCGCAACAGCCGGAACTCGCCGAGCGCGGTGCCGTCGAAGAACGCCGCGGACTCCTCGTCGCGGGCGACTGGGTTGATCCGCACTGTCATCCCTCCGTTCCGAGCACGAGCGTGCTGTGGTGGTCCAGAATGCCGCCGTTGCCGGAAACCAGCACGGTGTCGTGCTTCGGCACCTGGCGTTCGCCGCCTTGGCCGCGGGCCTGGATGATCGCCTCGGACAGCGGCGTCATGCCCCACAGGTAGTACGACGACAGCTGGCCGCCGCCGGTGTTCACCGCGAGCTTGCCGTCCGGGCCGAGCATGCCCGGCGTCGCGACGAATTCGCCGCCTTCGCCCTTGCCGCAGAACCCGTAGTCCTCCAGGGTGAGCAGCGCGGTGAAGGTGTAGCAGTCGTAGATTTCGGCGACGTCGATGTCCTCGATGGTCACTCCGGCCATCTCCATCGCCGCCGGGCCGGACTGTGCCGCGCCGCTCACGAGGCCGAGATTGTCGTTGCGGCGGAAGGAGTTCCCCGGGTGCGCCTGGCCCCAGCCGAGCACCTGGACGGCAGGCTGGGCCAGCGTCGCCGCTCGTTCCGCCGACGTCACGATCACCGCCGCACCGCCGTTCGACACCAGGCAGCAGTCCAGCAGGTGGAACGGTTCCGCGATGAACCGGGACGCTTGATGGTCGGCCAGGGTGATCGGCTCCCGCAGTTGCGCCAGCGGGTTCTTCGCCGCCCACGCGCGCTGGGCGACCGCGATCGCGCCGAGTTGCTCGCTCGTGGTGCCGTAGGTCTTCATGTGCCGTCGCGCGGCGAGGGCGTAGAACGAGTTCGGTCCGGCGAAACCGCTGGAGCCCAGCAGGCTTCCCCAGCCGGTCGGGGTCGTGCGCCGGCCGCCGTAGGCCGCGCCGGTCGCCTTGCCCTGCTTGAGCGGGGCGTCCGCGAACACGCACGCGACAGTGTCGGCCATGCCCGCCTCGACAGCCATCGCGGCGTACTGCACCATCGCGCCCGCCGTCGAGCCGAACGCCTGCATTTGGGTGAAAAGCCGCAGGTCCCGCAGTCCTAAGTCGACTTGCAGGCTCAGGTCCACTCCGGGCGTCGTTCCGGCGGACACCAGCAGCCCGTCGATGTCGGACAGCCCGATCCCGGCGTCGTCCGCCGCTCGCCGCACCGCCTGCGCGGCGAACTGCCGCGCGCTCGGACCGTAGACTTTGCCCAGCTCAGTGAGCCCGAGACCGGCGATTGCCGCCCTCCGCCGCGCCGGGGTTTCCCGCCTGCTCGTCATCTCGTCGCACTCCGTTCCCGACCGGTGGTCGCCCCTCCACGTTCGCATCCCGCTGACCCGGCGTAAACGACCGGTCGGGACACCGGCAGATGAGCGCCCGCGACACGTGCGCCGATGTCCTTTCCGGAAACCTGCCGGTGTCGGAATCCGTGATGTACATCGCCGTTTTCGCCGCCCAGCATGGGAATCGAGACCCGACGACGGGAAAGGCGGTCCGGCGATGGCGATCAGCGCCGCGGAAACCGAACAGCTGCGGGAGGCGGTGCGCGACCTGCTCGCGGACCGCTGCACGGAGGCGGACGTACGCCGCGTGATGGCGACCGACTGCGGCTACGACCCCGAACTGTGGAAACAGCTGGCTGAGCTGGGGTTGCCCGGCCTGCTGATCGCGACGAAATACGGCGGTGTCGGCCTTGGCGCGGAAGAACTCGAAGCGGTGTCGGAGGAAATCGGGGCGGCGCTGCTGCCGTCGCCGTTTCTGTCCAGCTCGGTGCTGACCGCGACGCTCATCGACGCGGCTGGGTCCGAAGAGGACAAACGCCGTCTGCTGCCCGGGCTCGCCGACGGATCCTCGATCGGAACCGTCGCGATCAGCAGCACCTGGACGCCCGAAAGCGTTGCGGTACAAGCGAACGGAACTCTCACCGGGACCACGTCCTACGTGACCTTCGGCCAGCTCGCCGACGTCATTCTCGTCGTCGCTCGCACCGGCGATGGCATCGGCGTCTTCGAGGTCTCCCCCGACGCGTCCGGCTTCACCCGCACTGCGGCGGAGGTATTCGACCCGACCGTACGGCTGTCTCAATTCACCTTCGCTGACACACCGGCGCGGCGAGTCGGTACCGCAGGTTGGGAAGCCGTGCAGAAAGCCTTGGACCTCAGCGTCATCGCGCTCGCCGGGGAACAAGCGGGCGGCGCTCGCAAGATTTTTGAGACAACCGTCGAATACCTCAAGACCCGCGTGCAGTTCGGCCGCGCGATCGGCAGCTTCCAGGCGATGAAGCACCTCGCCGCGGACCGGCTGCTGGACGTCGAATCCGCGACGTCGGCCGCCCGGCACGCCGCGGCCGACGGCAGCCCGGGCGCGATCGCACTCGCCGGATTCGCGTGCGCGGAAGCGTACGAAACCGTTGCCCTGTCCGCGATCCAGATGCACGGCGGGATCGGCTTCACCTGGGAACACCCAGCGCACCTGTACCTGCGCCGCGCCCGCTCCGGCGCACAGCTGTTCGGCGGCTCGCGGCTGCACCGGGAGCGCTACCTCGTCTCGAAGGGGGCCTGACTCATGACCACCACCCTGCCGACCGCGGACCAGCTCCGGGAAGAAGTCCGCGCGTGGCTCGCCGCGGAATGGACCGGGCTGGCCCCCGCCAAGGATCGCTGGAGCACCACCCCGGAACGCGTCGCGTGGCTGGAAAAGGTCGTCGCCGCCGGATACGCCGTGCCGACCTGGCCGGTCGAATGGTCCGGCCGCGGCTACCCGGCTGAACTGGCCGACGTCATCGCCGCCGAGTTCGAGGCAGCGAACGCACCCGGTGCGCGCCAGGACAAATACAGCATCCCGGCCAACACCGTCCTCGCGTTCGGCACCGAAAAGCTCAAGAACGACCTGCTGCACGACGTCCTCACCGAACGCTCCCGGACCTGCCTGTTCTACAGCGAACCTGGTGCCGGCTCCGACTTGGCCGGAGTCCGCACCACCGCAGTCCGCGACGGCGACCGCTGGATCGTCAACGGCCAGAAAGTCTGGACCTCCGGCGCGAAAACCGCGGACTACGCGCTGCTCATCGCGCGCACCGACTGGGATGTCCCGAAGCACAAGGGCCTCAGCTACTTCGTCGTGCCGATGCACCAGCCCGGCGTCGACATCCGGCCGCTGGTGCAAATCACCGGCGAAGCGCACTTCAACGAGGTGTTCCTGACCGACGTCGAAATCCCGGCGGACTACCTGGTTGGCGAGGAAGGCAAGGGCTGGCGCGTGTTGCAGACCGCGCTGGCGTACGAACGCTCCATCATGGGCGACGGCGCACGGGCGTCGCGGCACGGATCGATCGCCGACGACCTCGTCGAGCTGGCCAGGGAACGCGGCCGCCTCGCCGATCCGGTCATCCGCGACAACCTGGCCACCGTGCTCGCGTTGCGCGAGCTGAACGCGTTGAACAACGCCCGCGCGAAGGCCGCGGCCGAACAGGGCACGTCGAGTTCGGTGATGTCGCTGGGAAAGCTCGCGATGTCCGGCATCCTGCACGCCGAAGGACGCCTGCGCACCGACATCGCCGGTCCGGAAACGCTGCTCGCCGGGGACGAGAACCCGGTCGCCGACGACGTGAACTTCCTGGCGCTCAACGCGTTTTTCACCTCCATCGGCGGCGGCACCGACCAGATCCAGCGCACCATCATCGCCGAACGCGTCCTCGGCCTGCCCAAGGAACCCGAGATCGACCGCGACCTGCCCTTCCGCGCCGTCCGTCGCAGCTGAGCCATCGAGGAGGCTGGTTCCCTTGTCCGACACCTACGACCCGCCGCTGTCCGGGGTCCGCGTGCTCGATCTGTCCTCCGGCCCGATGACCGCGACCGGACGGCTGCTGGCCGATCTCGGCGCACGCGTCACCCGGGTCGTCCTGCCCGGCGTCACCGACGAACGCACCACCGGACCGGTCGTCGACGGCGTCGCGATCGGCACCGCCATCGACCGGCACGGCTTCGCCCACGCCACCGCCGAACCCGGCTCGCACGGCTGGGAACAGCTGCTGGCGGACGCCGACCTGCTGATCGAGACCACTCCGCCGGGTTCGCCCGCCGAAGAACTCCTCGACCTCCCCGGACTGCGCACCCGGCATCCCGCGCTGGTCATCCTGTCGATCAGCGACTTCGGCCGCGCCACGACCCGCCGGCACTGGCAGGCCACCACGCCGGTGTTCCACGCGCTGACCGGCGAACTCTCCCGGTCCGGCATCCCCGGCCGCGCGCCGCTGCTGCCGCCCGGCGAACTGCCGTACCACGTCGCCGCCGCGCAAGCCGCGTTCCAGGCGGTGAGCCTGTACCTCGACCGGCTGCGCACCGGACGCGGCGACCGCATCGACTTCTCCGTCCTCGACGGCGCGATGCAGGCGCTGGACCCGGCGTTCGGCATGGTCGGCAGCGCCGCCGCCGGGGTTCCGTTGAGCGACCTTCCGCGCGGACGCACCGAAGAACGCCACCGGTACCCGATTTTCCCTTGCCAGGACGGGTATCTCCGGATCTGCCTGCTGTCGCGGCGGCAGTGGCGCGGGATGTTCGAATGGATGGGCAGCCCGGCCGAGTTCGCCGACCCGAAGTACGACCAGGTGCGCGAACGCTACGCGTCGCCGGACCTGCTGCCCGCGATCGGCCGCTTCTTCGCCGACCGCACCCGCTCCGAACTGGAGTGCGAAGGCCAGCGCCACGGCGTGCCGACCGCCGCCGTGCTCACCCTTGCCGAGGCCCTGCACACCGACCAGCTCGCCGCCCGCGGCTTCTTCCGCGACACCGAACTGTCGCCCGGCCTGACCGCGCCAGTCCCGGCCGGAATCACCGAAATCGACGGACACCGCGCCGTCGCCGGCCCGGACACCGGCGCACGGGTTGCCGCCGCGCCGATCCTCGCCGCTCGCGCCCGTCGCGGCGAAGGCCGTCCGCTGGAAGGAATCCGAGTCCTGGACCTCGGTGTGATCGTGGTCGGCGGCGACACCGGACGGCTCTTCGGCGACCTCGGCGCGGACGTCATCAAGATCGAGAACTCCGCCTTCCCGGACGGTTCCCGCGCCGCGCTGCCGGGCCTGATGTCGCACGGTTTCGCCGCCGGGCACCGCAACAAACGCGCCATCGGCGTCAACCTGCGGGATCCCGAAGGCCAGGCGCTGGTGCGGCGGCTGGTCGCGCAGTCGGACGTCGTGCTGACCAACTTCAAACCCGGCGTCATCGCCTCGCTCGGCCTCGACCGGGCGGCGTTGTCCGAGGTGAACCCCGGGATCGTCGTCGTGGACAGCTCCGCCTTCGGCCCGACCGGCCCATGGGCTCAGCGGCTCGGCTACGGGCCGCTGGTGCGCGCCGCGACCGGACTCACCAGCGAGTGGATCTATCCGGGCGAGCCAGGCACGTTCAGCGACGCCGTCACGGTCTATCCCGATCACGTGTGCGCCCGGATCGGCGCGCTGGCCGCGCTGGCGCTGCTCGTCCGACGCGAACGCACCGCGGAGGGCGGCGCGGTGAGCGTCGCGCAGTCCGAGGTGATGCTGAGTCATTTCGCGGACCGGATCGCCGCCGAAGACCTGGCCCGCCGAGGACACTGCTTGGCCGGCCCCGCGCACGACGCGCCTTGGGGCGTGTTCCCGACCGACGGCGATGACGATTGGCTGGCGGTCACCGTCCGCGGCGACGCGGATTGGGGCGCGTTGTGCTCGGTGCTGGACCGCCCCGACCTGGCCGCCGACCCTGGCCTGGCCACCCGGTCCGGCCGAGCCGCTGCCCGCGCCAGGATCGACGCGGCGGTGGCCGAGTGGGCGGAGCGGCGTTCCGCGTTCGAGGCGATGGATCTGCTGCAGGCCGCCGGCGTTCCGGCCGGGGCCATGCTGCGGGCGGCCGACCTGCCGGAATGGGAGCAGTATCGGGAGCGGCGCGCGTTTCGGGAGGAGCTGCATCCGTACGCGGAGGAGCCGTATGTGCTGGAGAACGTGCAGATCCATGCGGCGCATGTCGCCGATCCGCCGGTGGGGCAGGCTCCGTTGCTGGGCGAGCAGACGTTCGAGGTCGCGGCGGAGTTGCTCGGGTTAGATGTGGCGGAGACGGCTGGGTTGGTGGCGCGCGGTGTGTTGGAGGCACCGGAGGACAGCGATGGGCGGGCCGCTCGCGCGGGGTGACGTTTCGACGGTCTCGTCGCTCGCCGGATTCCGGCGGCGAGCGCACCGGCCGCCATCCGAAGCCCGCAGCCCACGCGGCGATTCACCCCGGCCCCTCCGCCAAGCCGCACAGGCCAGGCAACCCCCGGCCCGCCCGAATCCCGCGACACCGCACGAACAGGCCGCCTCAGCCAAGCCCCGCAGATCCGCCCGGCCCTCCGCGGACCCGTCCGGTCCCAGCCCGCCCCGACAACCGGCCGAGCTCCCCTTCCCCGCCGTATGATCGCCGAAAACCCGCCCGCCCCGCTGGACATTGGACGATGGAGATCGACTTCACCCGGCTCAAATACTTCGTCGCGGTCGCCGACGAGCTCCACTTCAAGCGCGCGGCCGACCGGCTGCGGATCACCCCTCCGCCGCTCAGCAAGCAGATCAAGCTGCTCGAACGCGAACTCGGCGGCCCGCTGTTCGAGCGGCACTACCACGAGGTCCGGCTCACCCCGCTCGGCGAAGCGCTTCTCGGCCCGGCGCGAGCGATTCTGCGCCAGGTCGACGGGCTGAAGGACATCGCGGCGGGAGTCCTCGAAGACGGCACTCCGATCCGGGTCGGGGCCACCGCGTACGCGCCGTCGGATCTGCTCGAAGACCTCGAAACCGCGGTCGGCGGGCTGGCCGCTCCGGCGACCTTCGAGGTGGCCGGGTCAGCCGCCGAGGTCACCGCGAAGCTGGTGTCCGGGCATCTGGAACTCGGGCTGATCCATCTCGCGGTCGAGGATCAGCGGCTGCGCGCCCGCACCGTCGCGGAGTACCAGGGCGCGATCGCGGTCCGCGCGGACGATCCGCTCGCCTGCCGCGACCTCGTCCGCATCGAGGAACTGCGCGACCGCGAGGTGGTCATCGACTTCGCCCGGCCGAACCCGGTCATCCTCGCCGCGCTGACCAGGAAACTCGCGAAACGCGGCGTCCGGAACATCGTCCGCGCGGTCAGCGGGCGCGGCGGCGAACTCGAAATGGCCGCACAGGTGTTCAACCGGCGGCTGGTCGCGCTCGTGTCCTACGCGCCCGCGTCGTTCATCGGCCGGATGTTCTCGCCGCCGGAGTTCAAGCTGGTCCGCATCGACGAGGACGGCTGGGAACCGAGCCGGCTCGCGCTCGCCTGGGCCGCCGACCGCGCCGACGGACCGCCCCGTCCGGCCGACCTCGCCGAGGATCTCTCCGCGAAACTGGGCCCGATCCGCCGCGGCTGACCAAGCCCCCGTGGTCGCCGACCATCCACTGTGGACGGCTAGGACTCCACGAACCTGGTCAGCAACCGGCCGAACTCCACGACGTCGCGGCGCGACCAGCCCCGCAACCGCTCCTCGAGCCGTTCCCGTTGCGCCGCACGGGTAATCGCCAGCGCGCGGTGCCCGTCTTCGGTCAGCTCGAGCCGCTGCCTGCGCGAATGCCGCGGATCCGGGCCGCGCACCAGCAGCCCGGCGGTCTCCAGCTCCGCCAGCTGCCTGCTCACCGTCGAGGGGTCGAGCCCGTACTCCTGAGCGAGATCCGCCGCGTGCGCGCAGTCCGCGAGGTCGATCGAGGACAGCATGGTGTACGGCACGAACCCGAGCCCCTCGTACAGTTCGTTCGAGCGGACCCGGGACCCGCGGGAAAACAGGATCATCGCGCGGTGGATAGCGTCCAGGGCATCGCCGTCGCGGTCTTCTCCCGGCATGTCCCCGCATGCTAGAGATGCACCATACAACTGTCAACGCGGCTCGGCGGCGATCCCCCGGCCGAGCAGATCCTCCGCGTCCGCCCCGGCCTCTTCAAGCAGCGCACGGGTATGCGCGCCGAACGCCGGAACGTCGCCCATCCGAGCCTCGACGTCCGCGAAGGTCACCGGCGGCAGCAGCGCGTCGACCGCGGCGTGTTCGGTGCCGATCGTCCGCCAGCGGTCGCGGGCGCGCAGCTGCGGGTCGGCGACGACGTCGGCCACCTGTTTTACTTGCGCGGCAGGGATTCCGGCCTTGGCCAGCCGCTCGTCCAGGTCCACTGTGGACCATCGAGCGGTTTCGGCGGCTACTGCCGCGTCGCATTCCGCGCGGTGTTTCACCCGCTGGACATTTGTGGTGAATCGCGGGTCTTCGGCCAGGTGCGGGGCTTCCAAGACTGAGGTGACCAGCGTTCGCCAGCCGCTGTCGTTCTGGACGCCGATCAGCATCTGGCCGTCTTTCGTCGGGTACGCGTCGTAGGGGGCGATCGAGGCGTGGCTCAGGCCCATCCGCGCGGGCTGGCGGCCGGAGTACATCTGGCTGTACATCGCGTAGCCCATCCACTCGACAGTCGCTTCGAGCATCGTCACCTCGATTGCCGCGCCTTGGCCGGTTCGCACGCGGCGCAGGAGGGCGGCCAGGACCGCTTGCGCGCAGTACATTCCGGAGGCGATGTCGGAGGTGGGGATGCCGGTTTTGACCGGGGTTTCCGGGGTGCCGGTGATGCCGATCAGGCCTGCTTCGGCTTGGACGAGCATGTCGTAGGCCTTGCGTTGTTCCCTCGGGCCGCCGGCGCCGTAGCCGGAGAGGTCTACCGCGATGAGTTCCGGGTGGCTGGAGCGGAGGTCGGCGGCGCTGAAGCCCAGGCGAGCGGCTGCGCCTGGGGCCAGGTTTTGGACGAAGACGTCTGCTTGGGCGATGAGCCGCTTGACGACGTCGCGACCTTCGTTGGTTTTCAGGTCTATGGCTAGGGATTCTTTGCCGCGGTTGAGCCAGACGAAGTGGGCGCCGGTGCCGTGGACTACGTGGTCGTACTCGCGGGCGAAGTCTCCGCCGTCCGCGCGTTCGACCTTGATCACGCGCGCGCCGAGATCGGCGAGAGTGCGGGTGGCCAGCGGGGCGGCGACGGCCTGTTCGATGGAGACGACGGTGAATCCGTCCAGCGGGAGGTTGGCGGGGGCTGGGTGCATGCCCCTTACTATTCCTCGACTTTCGGCGGCACGCTGGGGTGAGCCGTGTCGCGGCGGGTCGTGAGGGGAACCCTGCGGGAATCAGAGTCCGTGAAGGTTCCCCTCACGGAACGAGTCAGCCGCGTGGGTCGAAAGGGATCCCGGAGGGCTTCGACTTCTCCAGCAGGTCCTGGTACCGGCCCTCGCTGATCTTGATCGTCGCGGCGCCGAAATCGGCGGCCATCAGGCGGTCGCGCAAGGTTGTCGACGGCCAGCCGTCCCAGCCGACCAGGGGTGGGTACCGCCAGGTGTGGTAGTGGTTTTCCGGAGGTTCGTCGTGGGCGTCGGCAAGGCGGAAGAAGTGCGTGCCGGGGCCGTCCTTGTGGTAGACGGCCTTCGGGTGGGTGCCGTCGAAGGCCACCTTTGAGCGCGGGTACGTCACCTGCGACGAGTGCTGCGTGGTCGTCACGTACTCGACCTGGTTCGACGACTGGTCGATCCACGAGATCACGTGCTCCCAGTCGTGCCGGTGCCCGCCCAGGCCGCTGCCGTCCACTGCCTGGTCCTTTTCGAAGTAGCTCGCGTAGACGACCGCGCACCAGCCGTGGTCGCAGGTCGACCGGGAGTAGGTCTGGGAGTTGTCGAGGTCGGACTTGTCGTGGCAGTTGCCGTTGACCGCGCCGGTCGTTTTGAGGCCCGGCGCCAGCGTGCCGTCCGGGCCGATCGCCGGCGTGGCGTAGCAACCGTCGCCGTCGTAGTCGTAGGCGGGCGAGAAGGTCTGCTCGTACCCGTTGGCGTTCTGCGGCAGGTTGTGCGGCGGATCGGCGTACGCCGCGGACACCGGGACCAGCAGCGCCATGGCCACCGCCACCGTCACGATCGGGAGTTTCCTCATGTCCGGATGGTGACATCGCGAACGCGGACGGTGAAGGGGCGCAAGGGAAGCATTCGATGGCCGCACGGCCCTTCAGTCCGCGAGCACCTCCGCGCCCCGGTGCACGCGCAGCAGGTCGGCCCGCACGAGGTCGGCCAGCAGGCGTTCCTCCTCGTCCACGTCGGCCGGACGTGCGGGCAGTTCTCCGCTGCCCGCCAGCGCGCCCGCGGCCGCCGAGGCGAAAGAAGCCATGGTCGGCGACTGGCCGTCTCGCTGGAGCAGCGCGCCCGCCGACGCGGCGAGGCCGCGCAATCCCTGTCCGGCTTCCTCCAGCGCTTCTCGCTGCTCCGGCGAGGGCTCCCGGCTGCCGGGTTCGGGGCTCAGCAGGTCCTGATGCGTTCGCGCGGCCGCACGGAATCGCAGCCCGACCTCCCGTCGTCCTCCCCCGCCGCGCAGCCGTTCCGCCACTGACGCCAGCAGCTCGCCGGTCTCGGAGACGGCTTCGGAGAAACGGTGCGCCACTGAAGGTTTCGGCACACCAGGCACCGCGGCGAAGCCGAACAACAGCCCGATCACCACCGCCAGCGCCACCAGCAGCAGGTACTCCACGAGCACCGAAAGCGCGTCCAGATGCCGTGTCGTGGCGTTCATCCCGACGCTCATCAGCACCATGCAGCCGTTGAACACCATCGGTTTCACCTGCATGAACGGGAAGCCGACGAGCAGCGCGACAATTCCCAGCGGCAGCAACGCCCCTGGCGGCAACAGCCACAGCGCGACCGCCAGCACCACGGCCCCGGCCGCGGCACCGGCGGCGCGCTGCCACGCCTTCGCCAGCGTGTCCCGCCATTCCGGCTGCATGAGGGCGAAGGTCGTCATCAAGAATGACACCGTGAGCGGGTCGCCGGGTCGGAACGTCGCGATCACCGCCGCGACCAGCATGCCCAGCGCACACCGCACCGCGTGCCGCAATTGCGCGGACCGCCACGAGAACACCCCGGTCGCTTCGCGTCGCAGTGCCTCACGGACGAGATGCCGCGGGAAGTCCACAATGGACTCGTCGCGGGCCAGTACCGCTTCCCGGATCGCGGACAAGCCTGCCCAGGCTTCGTCGAGCAATGCGCTGGTGTCCCCGGGCAGCGCGACATCCGCGTCGATCCGTTCGATCTCCGGCGGGTCAGAAACAGTCTTGGCCCGCACGGCTTCCGCGAGCGCCGCGACCTGTTCGTCCGCGGCGTCGAGGACCCGGGACACCGCCGTCGCTTGCTCCTCGTCGAACGCGCGCAGCCGGTCCCGCAGCAACGCCGCCGTCCCGTGATACCGCGCGCCGCCGGCGAGAACCCGCGCCTGCCACGCTCGCGGCCGGTCGGTCACCCACAATCGCACCGCCCGCTCCGCGCTCGCGCGATCCGGGCCGGCGAGTGCGTCGGCCAGCGCGGTGCGGGTCGGTTTGCCGGGATCGCGCAAGCCCATCAGCAACCGCAGCACGAAGACGACTCCGACGGCCAGCGCCGGAGCACAGATGATCTGCACCGGGCTGGCCGCGCCGCTCAACTGGAAGCCGTAGCCGAACACCGAAGCCATGCCGAGCCCGAGCCCGACCGTCACGTACCGCGACCCGAGCGCGGGCACCACCGCCGCCGCGAACACCACCAGCACCAGCAGCGCGATCGACGCGACCGGCGACACCTCGCCCAGCAACCGCGGCCCGGCCCCGCCGATCACCACCGCGGGCGCGAACGCGGCGAGCAGCAGCAGGTCCGGCCGCAGCGGCCCGCCGGTGGCGGCGATGAAGCAGAACAACGCGGTCAGCCCGGCCAGCATCGCCGTCCCGCCGAGCCCGAGCGCCACCCCGAGCCCGGCCGTGCCGCCGACGACCACCAGAATCGCCACGAGCATCCCGCCGCCGCGCGCAATCGCGTTCATTCCGCCCCGTTCCGTCACCGCGCAATGCCGCCGGGTAGCCTCGCACGCCGCGACCGCGCGCCGGACAGCGACTCGCCAGCGGCAGGTCAGACAGTCGCGCGCGCCGGCGGCAGCGTCAGCAAGTTGTGCACCTCGCTGTGCTCCGACCCCGGCAGCCCGTCCAGCGCCCGCAACGCCGAGGCCCGCGCCGCCACCTCGGCCTCGGTCCGCGGCGACATCAGCGCCGACCCGCCCGTCGCCAATGCCTGATTTGCCTCCACGAACTCCCGCGACCGCTTCTCGTACGCCGCGAAAGCGACGTCGTGCGGAGCGTCCGCCAGTTCGTAGGCCAGCAGGTACGCGCCGATCATCGCGAGGCTCGACCCCTGCCCGGACAGGAACGACGTCGCGTGCGCGGCGTCCCCGGCCAGCGCGACGCGGCCTTTCGACCACACCGGCATGTGAATCTGGCTGACCACGTCGAAGAACAGATCGTCGGCCGAGCGCATCGCCTCCACCATCCGCGGCACCTCCCAGCCGAAGCCCTCGAAGCGGCTGGCGACCAGATCGCGCTGAGCGTCCGGGTCGGCGAACGCTTCGAAGGGCGCGTCGGCGCGGGTGAACACCAGGAACCCGTGCACCTGGTCGCGGTCGTGGTCGCCCGCGGCGTAGAGCGACGCCGACCGGCCCGCTACCGCCCAGGACATGCCCTCGTGCGACAGGCCGAGATGGTTCGGCAGGGTGAATCCGGCGAAGCAGTAGCCGAGGTAACGGTGGAACGGCTCCTCCGGCCCGAAGGCGAGCGAACGGGTCTTCGAGTGCAGTCCGTCCGCGCCGATGACCAGGTCGAACGTCTGGCTCCGGCCGCTGGAGAAGGTCACGTCGACCCTGTCGCCGCGGTCGTCCAGCGCGGCGATCGACTCCGAGAAGCGGAACTCGACGTCGTCGCGGACCGCGTCGTACAGCGCGCTGGTGAGGTCGCCGCGGGCCAGTTCGATGTCATACCCGGATTCGTCCCCGGTGATCACGGTCGGTGCGACGCTGTTCAGAACGCCGCCGTCCCCGTCGAGGAACGTCAGCCGCCGGGTGTCGACGTGCCGCGCGCGCACCGTCTCCTCCAGCCCCATCCGCCGCAGCACCTCGACCGCCGGGCCGCGCATGTCGATCGGGTATCCTCCGCCGCGCACGGCCGACGCCTTCTCCACCACGGTGACCGCGAAGCCGTACCGGTTCAGCCAGTACGCCAGCGCCGGGCCCGCGATGCTCGCCCCCGAGATCAGCACACTCCTGTTCATGGTTCTCCCCTTCGCCTCGGCAGGCGGTAGATGCCTACCTTAGGTATCATTTTCGAGACCGGCCGGAACCGCCTCGTGCGATCCCGGTGAGCCAACTGTATACCTAACTTAGGTATCTAATCAAGGAGCCCGCGATGTCCGCCGTCCCTTCCCTGCTCCGGGACCTGCTTCCCCGGCTGAACGAGCTGAGCGGGTCGCTGCGCCGGGGCAAGCTGTTCGAGCGCGCGGTCGAGGCCACCGGGCTGCCGCTGGAACGGCCGGCGATGACCGTGCTCGGCATCCTGCACATCGAGGGGAAACCGCTGCGGGTCGGCGAGATCGCGACCCGGATGAACGTCGTCGGGCCGCACGTGACGCGGCAGGTGCAGGGGCTGGAAAGCCGCGGGCTGGTGCGGCGCGTGGCCGACCCGGACGACCAGCGGGCCCGGCTGATCGAGCTGACCCCGGAAGGAAAAACCGCCTCCGAACGCTACGTCGGCGTGATCGAGGGCTGGTTCGCCGGCGCGATGAGCGACTGGACAGCGGAAGACCGCCAGCTCCTCGACCGGCTGGTGACCCGGCTGGTCGAGGACCTGACGGCCCGGTTGTCCGATTTGGACTGAAGCGGGTTACCGCGACAGCCGCAGGAACTCCTGCTGCTCGCGGTCGTAGCGCTGGGTGAGGCCGTTTCCGTAGCGGTCCCACCAGTTCTGCGTGTGCCCGTTCTGGCGGGTGGTCGTGTCGCCGTAGACCTCCCGGTCGTATTCGATCCGGGCGTCGTGGAACTGCTGCTGGAATTCTTGCGGCGACAAGCCCTGCAACTGCTGCACCGCGGCCGGGTCGAGCGTGCGCGCGCTCTGCACGATGTCCGCGCCGCCCATGTGGTTCAGGATCGCCCGGACGCCGCCCGCGCCGCGCATGTGCGCGCCGGACATGATCGCGGCCTGGGTGCCCGCGTCGGAGAATTCCAGCGCCCCGGCGTGCCGCGCGTTCGCGGTCATCAGCTGCGCGACCACGGCGTGCTCCTCGGCGCTGCCGATGCCGTACTGCTGGCGGGCGGCCATGATCTGGTCGTAGCCGTTGTGCATGTTCTGCCGGAAGCCGTACGCCTCCGGCACCCCGCCCTGTTCGCCGGTCGCGCCCTCGGACCGCATGATCGAATCGACGACCCGGTCGTCCAGCTGCTGCGGTGCGGCACCCCCAGCAGCCGCACCGCCGCCGCCGGCCGCCCCTGCTCCCCCGCCGCCCGTTCCGCCGCCGTAGCCCTGTGCCACCGCGGTGTCGGCGTCGGCGTAGTTCTGCGCCGCGTGCTGGACTTTCCCGTTGACCTGTTCGATCAGCTTCACGAAATCGCCGAGCGACGACACGAGTTTCGACTGCAGCAAGGTGTTCGCCGCGGCGACCCCGCTGCCGATGCCCGCGAACGACAAGGCGTCGATCACGAGCGTCTCGAGGTCGCGCACGGCCGAGAACGCCGCTGAGCCGAGGCCTTCCACGTTCTTCACGATCGCCGACACCTCGGCCGGCAGCACCCGGTAGGTTCCCGCTGTCATGCCAGTGACCATCGCGCACCGGCGCCGTCGCGCCCACGGCCGAATTACCCACTTTCGAATGGGATCGATTCCTTGCCCGCTGGGTACCTCGGCGGCATGGAGTCCGACGAGGACCGGCACGACCGGACCGACCACGAGATCGAGCTGCTCGCCGAGCGGCTCTGGGCCTGGTCCCGCGAACCCGCCGACGACCAGGCGCCCGGCCTCGGGCAGCTCGCCGCCGCCGGGTTCGAGGTGACCGGCGCCACCGCGGTGTACGGCGGCGGACGTCCGTGCGTCGCCCTGCTGCTTCCGTCCGACCGGCTCCGCGAATTCGGGCACAACCTGGTCGCCGCGGCGGTGCTCGGCGCGGCGCTCGCCACCGCCTCGACGCTGGAATCCGGTTCCGTCGTCGTCACCGACCGGCCCGCCGACGGGATCGACGCAGTGCTGACTTTCCAGCCTGGCGTGCACACCTGGGCCGCCGCGCCGCTCGCCGCACGGACCGAGCTGCGGGTGACCGTGCACGGGAATTCCGGCCCGGCGCCCGAGGACAGCACCGACGCGGTCGCCTCGCTGGTGCAGGTCTTCACCGCGATCGCCGCACTGCGCGCCCGGCTTCCGGCGGGTGCCGCGGTGCAGGGAATCGTGACGCACGGCGGGGAATCCACCGACTTGGTGCCCGATTTCGCCGAAGCCCGCTTCGGGTTGCGCGCGCCGGATTCGGAGGCGCTCGGCCGCGTGGTCGCCGAGGTGACCGCGGCCGCCGAAGGCGCCGCGATGGCGACCGGGACCAAGGCGAACGTCGAACGGTTCGGCCCGATTCACGCACGGTTCCAGGACAATCCGGTGCTGTCCGGGCATTTCGCCCGGCACCTCGCGGCGTGCGGGATCCACGCGTCGCCCTCCGGCGCGACGGCGGTCCCGGGTCGGCCCGAGGTGGGCGACGTGAGCGTGCGGATGCCGACGATCCATCCGTCGGTCGCGCTCCACGATCCGGTGCGCGCGGTCGGCAGCCGCGCGTTCGCTGAGGCGACCGGTTCGCCGCGAGCCCGAACCGTGCTGCTCGCGACGGCCTCGGCGCTGGCCCGGACCGCGTCGGACCTCCTCGCGCATCCCGCGCTGATCCGGCAGGCCTGGGACAATTTCGCCGATCGCGCGCGGCGGAGTGGCTAGAGTCCTCTGGCATGGGGACGACTGATCTATCGCTGCCGGACGGCCGGAATCTTCGAGTGCACGACAGCGGGGGCGACGGCTTTCCGCTGGTGTGGCACCACGGAACTCCGCAGTCCGGCCGCCTGCTGTCACCCGTGGTGGAGGCTGCCGCCGCGCGAGGTTTCCGGGTGCTTTCCTACGGTCGGCCTGGCTACGGCGGGTCCACCCCGAACGTCGGGCGGACGGTGGGCTCGGCCGCCTCGGACGTGCGGCAGCTGGCGGACGCGCTGGACCTGCCGCGGTTCGCCGTGATGGGAGCGTCCGGCGGCGGCCCGCACGCGCTGGCTTGCGCCGCCGGGCTGCCGGATCGCGTGACTGCCGCGGTGTCGCTCGCCGGTTTGGCTCCGTTCTCCGAGGATTACGACTGGTACGCCGGAATGGCCGACGACAGCTCGCTGCGTACTGCCCGGAAGGGCCGGGAAACCCGGCTGCGGCACGGAGAAACGCAAGAATTCGACCCGACGAGCTTCACCGACGCGGACTGGACGGCCTTGCGCAGCACGTGGGGGCCGCTGGGCGAGGACGCCGGCGCTTCCGGCGACGTGGCCGCGGAAGCCGACGACGACCTCGCTTACGTGGCGCCGTGGGGATTTTCCGCCGCCGACGTGCGGGTTCCGGTGCTGCTGGTGCACGGCGGCGAGGATCAGATCGTCCCGGTCAGCCACAGTGAATGGCTCGTGCGGAATCTGCCGGAGGCTGAGCTGTGGTTCCGGCCTCGGGATGGGCATATTTCGGTGTTGAACGCGCTTCCTACGGCGCTTGACTGGGTGCGCAATTTTCTCGGCCGCTGACGCTGCTGTCTGGGAGGGGAAACTTTGCGAAACCGTGGTTGCGTGGGGCACCCCGAAGTTTGATTGTCCTGACGGTCTGGGGGTGCTTGTCAAGGCGGGAAAGATGCCTTGACAACCACCCCCAGACCGCAGAGGAGGCTTCGTATCGGGGTTGGGG